>DXBL01000127.1 GCA_019116555.1 Candidatus Pseudomonas excrementavium | reverse complement strand
CGGGGTGATACCGGATCAGATCCCAAACACCCAGAACATCAGGTAATAGGCCAGCAAGCCGACGATGATGATGCCGGCGATATTCAACTTGAAGCCGGCGGAAATCATATCGGTGATCTTCATGTGGCCGGTACCGAACACGATGGCATTCGGCGGTGTGGCTACCGGCATCATGAAGGCGCAGCTGGCAGCCACAGCGGCAGGCACGGCGTAGAGGATCGGCGATACATCCTGCGCCATGGCCAGGGCGCCCATCAGCGGCAGGAAGGCTGCGGCTGTGGCGGTGTTACTGGTGATCTCGGTGAGAAAAATGATCACTGCAGTAATGATCAGCACGATGACCAGTGTCGGCAGGGTGCCAATCACGGACAGGGATTCGGCGATCCATACCGCGAGGCCGGAGGAGGTGATCACTGCCGCCAGCGACAGGCCGCCACCGAACAGCAGCAGCACACCCCAGGGCATTTTCGAGGCAGTCTCCCAGTCCATCAGGTTGCCTTTTTCACGGTTAACGGGAATCAGGAACATGATGATGGCCGAGGCAATGGCGATGATGGTGTCGTTCAGCCAGGGGATGAGCGAGCTGGACAACAGCGGCTGAAAAATCCAGGCGGCAGCGGTCAGCAGGAACACGACGCCCACGGTTTTTTCGCCACGGCTCATCGGGCCGAGGTCAGTCAGTTGCTTCTGCAGCAATTCGCGGCTGTTGTTTTCAGCGTTGAGACCGAAATCCTTGCGGGTCAACATGAACCATACGGTAATCAGCATCAGCACCGAGATCGGCACGCCAATCAGCATCCACTGGCCAAAGCCGACATGAATGTCGTGGTTATCGGCCAGGTAGGCCACCAGCAGGGCGTTGGGCGGAGTGCCAATAATGGTGCCGATGCCGCCGATACTGGCGGCATAAGCGATGGCCAGCAGCAGGGCGGTAGCATACTTGCGAATAGCGGCCGGGTCATCGTTTTCAAACATGCTGACCACCGACAGGCCAATCGGCAGCATCATGATGGCAGTGGCGGTATTGCTCACCCACATGCTGAGGAAGCCGGTGGCGATCATGAAGCCGCCGATCTGGTGGCTGGGCTTGGTGCCCACCGCCAGCAGCGTCATGAGGGCGATACGTTTGTGCAGGTTCCAGCGTTGCATCGCCAGACCCAGCACGAATCCCCCCATGAACAGGAAGATGGTCGGGTTGGCATAGGGCGCAGTGGCCTGGCCTACGGTACCGATACCCAAGGCGGGAATCAGGACAATGGGAGCCAGCGAGGTGGCCGGAATCGGTATCGCCTCGGTGGCCCACCAGGCGGCCAGCAGCATCATCAGGCCGGCAGCTTTCCAGGCGGCATCACTCATCCCCTCGGGAGCGGGAAGAATGATGGTCATGATCAACAGCAGTGCACCGACGATCAGTCCGACAGCTCGGCTGGTTGACCAACCATTTGATTGGGATTCGTTCGTTGTCGTGGCAGACATTCTCTTATCCAGTTTTTTCGAGTTTTATGTTTTTGCTTTGCCAGGTACAGCGCAGTTGCCACGGCGCTGCCTATCACCAGTAAAGCCTATTGCTTGAGTACCTGCCTGCGGAATAGACCTTGGCCATGCAATGGATATCATTGCCTGGTCATAGGGCTTCTATTCAGGGAGCAATACAGGTAAAAGGGACGTTTCTTCTTCTGTAAATCCGCCGGGTGGCTGCCAGACACTCACCGAACGGCAAGGGAATGACACTCTTCAATGCGACTCAAGTGCATCAAGCTGGCGGGCTTCAAGTCCTTCGTGGATCCTACCACAGTTTTCTTTCCCACCAATATGGGCGCGGTCGTCGGGCCCAATGGCTGCGGCAAGTCGAACATCATCGACGCGGTGCGCTGGGTGATGGGTGAGAGCTCGGCCAAGAACCTGCGTGGCGAGTCGATGACCGACGTGATCTTCAATGGCTCGAACAGCCGAAAGCCAGTAGGGCAGGCGTCTATCGAGCTGGTCTTCGACAACAGTGATGGCACGCTGCAGGGTGAATACGCGGGCTATAACGAAATCTCGATTCGCCGCAAGGTCACCCGTGAAGCACAGAATCAATATTTTCTCAATGGGACCAAATGCCGACGCCGGGATATCACCGATATATTCCTCGGCACCGGCCTGGGGCCGCGCAGTTATTCCATTATCGAACAGGGCATGATTTCCAAGCTCATCGAGGCCAAGCCCGATGAGCTGCGGCTGTTTATAGAAGAAGCGGCCGGCATCTCCAAATACAAGGAGCGTCGCCGGGAAACTGAAAACCGCATTCGCCGCACCCATGAGAACCTGGCGCGCCTGACCGACCTGCGCGAAGAGCTGGAGCGGCAGCTGTCCCATCTGCATCGTCAGGCCCAGGCGGCGGAGAAGTACCGGACGTTCAAGGCCGATGAGCGTCAGCTCAAGGCCCAGCTGCAGGCGCTGCGCTGGCAGAGCCTGGATGGGCAGACTCTGGAGCGTGAGCAACAGGTGCGCAGCCTGGAGGTGGCGCTGGAAGGGATCATCGCCGAGCAGCGCAATGCCGACAGCGAGATCGAAAAGCAGCGCGACCGGCACAGCGAGCTGAACGAGAGCTTCAACCAGGCGCAGGCGCGCTACTACAGCATTGGCGCGGATATCAGCCGCATCGAACAGGTGCTGCAGTTCAATCGCGACCGCCAGCGCCAGGTACGGGACGATCTGGAACAGGCCGAACAGGCCTGGCAGGAAGCGCAGAGTCACCTGACCCAGGACCAGGCGTTGCTGGGCGATCTGCGCAGCGAACTGGAGCGTACCGCGCCGGAGCTGGAACTGGCGGTGGCGGCGGATGAGGATGGCGCAGCGCGGATGGTCGAGGCGGAAGCGGCGATGCAAGGCTGGCAGACGGCCTGGGATGAGTTCAACCAGCAAGCCTCGGCACCGCAGCAACAGGCCGAGGTGCAGCAGTCGCGGATCCGTCATCTGGAGCAAAGCGTGGAGCGTTTCGGTGAGCGCATCCAGCGGCTGGAAGAGGAGCGTGCGGGTCTGTCTGTCGGCTCGCTGGACGATGAGCTCGATGCGCTGAACGAGCAACTGGCCGAGCTGGATATGCGCGGTGAGGGCGACCAGCTGGCCCTGGCTGACCTGACCGAAACCCTGCAGCAGGAACGTGAGGTGCTCACCGCCCTGGTGCAGGAGCAGGATGTGCGTCGCGGCGAATACCAGCGTCAGGGTGGCCGGCTGGCCTCGCTGGAGGCCTTGCAGCAGGCCGCCTTGGATCAGGGTGTCGGGGTGCAGCAATGGCTGCAGGAACAAGGGCTGGACAGCGCGGCGGTACTGGCCAGCCAGCTGCGTGTCGAGCCCGGCTGGGAGCGGGCGGTAGAAACGGTGCTGGGGGCGGATCTGCACGCGGTCAGCCTGCCCTCGCTGGACGCCCTGCACGCGGAGATCGACTGCTTCGAGCAGGGAGACCTGCGGTTGATGGACCATGCGGCACCGCTGGACGCCGGGGTCGCAGCTGCCGAGTCGCTGCTGGAAAAGGTCGACTCGGCGCTGAATCTGGCGCCCTGGCTGGCCGGCATCCGCGCCGCGGCAGACCTGCAGGAGGCTCTTGCATTGCGCGCTTCGCTCGCCAGCCATGAGTCCGTGGTAACCCCGGCGGGGCATTGGCTGGGGCCGAACTGGCTGCGCTTTCAGCGCGGCGATGATCAGGGCGCGGGGGTGCTTGCCCGCCAACAGGAGATGGAAACGTTGCAGGCTACGCTCGAGCAGCAGCAGGCACTGCTGGACGCGAATGAGGAGCGGGTAGCCGAGCTGCGCGAGCGGATTCGGCAGCTGGAGTTGCGCCGCGACCGTTTGCAGCAGGGGCTGGCGCAACTGGGCCGCGAGCAGGGCGAATTGAAGGCCCAGCGTTCGGCCCGTCAGGTCCGGTTGGAGCAGGTGACTGCCCGGCGCGAACGCATCCTCGCTGACCTGCAGGATATTCAGGCCCAACGCACCGAGGAGCTGGAGGAGCTGGGGGAGGCGCGGATGGTGTTGCAGGAAGCACTCGATCGCATGGCTGACGACACCGGCCAGCGTGAGATGCTGCTGCAACAACGCGAGCAATATCGGGGGCTGCTGGAGCAGGCCCGGCAGCAATCGCGAACCGAGCGTGACCGCTCCCACCAACTGGCCCTGCGCGCCCAATCCTTGCGCGCGCAACTGGAGTCCACCGCCCAGGGCCTGGAGCGCCTGCAGGTACAGGCCGAACGCCTGGCCGAGCGCCGAGAGCAACTCCAGATGTCGCTGGAAGAGGCCCAGGGACCGGAGGAGGATCAGCGTATCGAGTTGGAGGCGCTGCTGGAGCGTCGACTACAGGCCGAGCAGGAGCTGGGTGTCGCCCGGCAGGCATTGGAGCTGGTCGATCAGCAGATGCGTGAGCAGGAGCGTCGTCGGCAGCAGGCCGAACAGCAGGCCCAACTGCTGCGCGGCCAGCTGGATGAGCAGCGCTTGCTGGCACGCGACATGCAAACCCGGCGTCAGGGCTTGCAGGAACAATTACTGGAGGCCGGCTACGATCTGCAGGGCGTCATCGCCACGTTGCCCGAGGGCGCCAGTGAGGCCGAGTGGGAGCAGCAGCTGGCGCGCCTGGAGGCGCAGATCCAGCGGCTGGGCGCCATCAACCTGGCGGCGATCGAGGAATATGAGCTGCAGTCGCAGCGCAAGAGCTACCTGGATGCCCAGAATGCGGATCTGGAAGAAGCGCTCGATACCCTGGAGCAGGTGATCCGCAAGATCGACCGGGAAACCCGCAGCCGCTTCAAGGAAACCTTCGACAAGGTCAATGCAGGGCTGCAGAATCTGTTTCCGAAAGTGTTCGGTGGCGGCAATGCCTGGCTGGAACTGACCGGGGATGATCTGCTGGATACCGGGGTGACCATCATGGCGCGGCCCCCGGGCAAGAAGAACAGCACCATCCATCTGCTGTCCGGCGGCGAGAAGGCATTGACCGCCATCGCGCTGGTATTTTCCATCTTCCAGCTCAATCCCGCGCCGTTCTGCATGCTCGACGAGGTAGATGCGCCGCTGGATGATGCCAACGTCGGCCGCTATGCGCGAATGGTCAAGGAGATGTCGAGCCGGGTGCAATTCATCTATATCACCCACAACAAGATCGCCATGGAAATGGCCGATCAACTGATGGGGGTGACCATGCATGAACCTGGCTGCTCTCGGCTTGTCACAGTCAATGTCGAAGAGGCGGCGGCATTAGCGGAGGTGTAGCATCTGCACAACATTGCTCGGGCGTGTTACTGTCTCGCATGTATAGGGAGGGTGGCGTGAAAATGCCATGCTCCGGGAGTCCCGCTCGAGGATTCTCCAACGATATGGCATAACGGGAACTGCATATTCATGGATTTTGGTTTGCGAGAGTGGCTAATCATTATCGGCCTTCTGGTCATTGCGGGGATTCTTTTCGATGGGTGGCGGCGCATGGGCGGCCGCTCACGTATCCGCTTCAAGCTGGAACGCAATTTCAAGGACTTGCCTGAAGGGGCGGTCAGTGACGAGCTGCTCGGCCCGGCACGTGTCATTGCACGCAACGAACGGAGCGAGCGAGAAGAACCGACCTTCGGCGAAGATCTGGCGGATGATGCCGCCATTGGCAGCCCGGAGGTTGCCGAGATCCGCCAGCCGGAACAGGCTGGACTGGATCTGGATGAGCCGGAGCGTGCTCCCGAGCCTGCGCCGCGCGCACCGTCCCGTACGACCCGCTCCCGGCGTGAGCCGATCGCCGAACCGGAACCGGCTCCTGCTCAGCAGGCTGCAGCCTCGCCGGCCAGCGAGCCCGCCGCGCCCGAGGAAGTGCTGGTCATCCTGGTGGTCGCCCGCAGTGAAGACGGTTTCCCGGGGGCGGCGATGATGCAGAGCATCATGGAAAGCGGACTGCGCTACGGCGACATGAACATCTTCCACCGCCACGAGAGCATGACCGGCAACGGCGATGTGCTGTTTTCCATGGCCAACGCGCTGAACCCCGGCACCTTCGATCTCGACGAGCTGGAACACAATCATGTGCGCGCAGTGACCTTCTTCATGGGCCTGCCGGGCCCGCGCCATCCGAAGCAGGCGCTGGATCTGATGATCGCCTCGGCCCGCAAGCTGGCCCAGGAGTTGGGGGGCGACCTGAAAGATGAGAATCGCAGTGTACTGACCGCCCAGACCATCGAACATTATCGTCAGCGTATCGCCGAGTTCGAACGCAAACGCTTCGGCCTGCGCCGCTGACCCATCTGCTTTGTTGTGGGAGCGGGCTTGTGTGAGAGCGGCTTGCCCGCGAGGTTTTCCTGCAGACCCCACTCGCGGCCAAGGTCGCTCCCACAAACCCTGCTCATCGCCAAACCCGCCCACATAGGCTCAGGCCCGCCCCCTTATCCTGCTACAATCACAGCCTCGTTCCACCTCCGATGATTTGACCGCCCATGACCGTAATTGCCGACCCGGCCCTGCGTGCCAAAGAGCTGCGCGAACTGATTGACCAGCATAATTACAGCTACTACGTGCTCGACGAGCCCACGGTGCCCGATGCGGAATACGATCGCCTGTTCACTGAACTACGGGCGTTGGAAGAGACCAATCCGGACATCATTACACCCGACTCGCCCACTCAGCGGGTCGGCGGCATGGCCTCATCAGCCTTCGGCCAGGTGCGCCATGACGTCCCCATGCTCAGCCTCGGCAACGCTTTCCAGGAAGCCGACATGCGGGATTTCGACCGTCGGCTGCGGCGTTCGCTGGATCTGCCGGAGGGCGATCTGCTGGATGCTGGTGCTGCTGTCGCCTATTGCTGCGAGCCCAAGCTTGACGGGCTGGCCATCAGTCTGCTGTATGAAAACGGCGTGCTGACCCGCGGTGCCACGCGGGGCGACGGTACCACCGGCGAAGACATCACCGCGAACGTGCGTACCGTGCGCAACATTCCCTTGAAACTGCGCGGTGAAGGCTGGCCAGCGATACTCGAAGTGCGCGGTGAGGTCTACATGACCAAGGCCGGTTTCGAGCGCCTGAACGAGAGCGCCCGCGAAACCGGCGGCAAGACCTTCGCCAACCCGCGTAACGCGGCGGCGGGTTCGTTGCGCCAGCTCGACTCCAATATCACCGCCCAGCGGCCGCTGGAATTCTGCTGTTACGGCATAGGCCGCTTCGAGGGCGAGTTGCCGAATACCCAGGTCGGCATTCTGCACCAGTTGCGTGACTGGGGGCTGCTGATCAGTCGTGAGCTGAAGCTGGTTGAAGGTATTGATGGCTGTCTCGACTACTACCGCGATATCGGCGAGCGCCGTGCCAGTCTGCCCTACGAGATCGACGGTGTGGTGTTCAAGGTCAATGATCTGGGCTGGCAGCGTGAGTTGGGCTTTCGTGCCCGCGAGCCACGCTGGGCGATTGCCCACAAATTCCCCGCCAGCGAAGAAATGACCGAGCTGCTGGATGTGGAATTCCAGGTCGGGCGTACCGGTGCGGTCACCCCGGTGGCGCGGTTGAAACCGGTGCAGGTGGCTGGCGTCACCGTCTCCAACGCAACCTTGCACAATATGGACGAGGTACAGCGGCTGGGCGTGATGATCGGTGACACCGTGATCATCCGCCGGGCCGGTGATGTCATCCCCCAGGTCATGCAGGTGGTGACCGATCTGCGGCCGGCCGATGCGCGACCGGTGCAGGTGCCCGAGCACTGCCCGGTTTGCGGTTCGGCAGTCGAGCGCACCCAACTGATCAAGCGCGGGCGGGGCAAGCAGACGGTGACCGAGGGCGCGGCCTATCGCTGCGTTGGCCGGCTGGCGTGCAAGGCTCAGCTCAAGCAGGCAATCATCCACTTCGTATCTCGCCGGGCGCTGGATATCGACGGCCTCGGTGACAAGATCGTCGAGCAACTGATAGAGCGGGACATGATTGCATCGCCCGCCGATCTCTACGCGCTGACTTATGACCAGGTGATCACCCTGGAAGGCTTCGCCGAGGTGTCGACCAACAATCTGTTGCTGGCCATCCAGCAGAGCAAGCAGGTCAGCCTGGCGCGCTTCATCTATGCCCTGGGCATTCCCGATGTGGGTGAGGAAACCGCCAAGCTGCTGGCCCGGGCCCTGGGTACGCTGGAGCGGATCAGTCAGGCGCGGGCGGAGGTACTGCAGTTCCTGCCGGAAATCGGCGCGGAAGTTGCCCATGAAATCACTGCCTTCTTCGAGGACGAGCACAACCGCACGGTGATCCGCGAGCTGCTCGAACGGGGCGTACAACTGCAGGATGAAGGCCAACTGGCTGCGGAATTTGCTGCCAGCGTCAGCCTGGGCGACTTTCTTGCCCGCCTGGAAATCCCATCGGTTGCCCGCACCAGTGCCCAGCGACTGGCAGATCGGTTTGGCAGCCTGGCCGCCATTATCGAGGCGGACTGGCTCGATCTCAAGCAGGTGGAGCGGCTCAACGAAAAAGCCATCAAGAGCCTGCGCGACTACTTCCAGCAGGCCGCCCAACGCGAGCAGGTCCTGGCCGTTGAGCAACAGTTGCGCGATTTCTGCATGCACTGGGACAGCCCGAAAGCCCGGGGGGCGGAGCTGCCGCTGGGCGGTCAGACCTGGGTGCTGACCGGCACCCTGGAAACCTTCTCCCGGGATGTTGCCAAGGACT
>DXBL01000010.1 GCA_019116555.1 Candidatus Pseudomonas excrementavium | reverse complement strand
CAACAGCTGCTCGGGCCGACACTACACTTGTCAGCATGCCAAGGAGTATGCTGATCAGTGTCTTGGTGCCGATTCTCATGGGTTAGCTCCCCGAACAGACAGAAAGATCTGTTGTGGCAGCCAGACCCTAGCGTTGTCAACACAGGAAAGATCATGTCCAGCCGCTCCTTCAGACTGCCGCTGTTCGTCGCCCTGCGCGACAGCTTCCGGCAGGGATATTCCCTCAACCATTTTCGCAGCGACGTATTGGCCGGCATCACGGTCGGTATTATCGCCATTCCCCTGGCCATGGCGCTGGCCATTGCGGTGGGTGTAGCGCCGCAGCACGGCCTGTATACCGGTATCGTCGGCGGGCTGCTGATCGCGCTCTGCGGCGGCTCGCGGTTCAACATCTCCGGCCCCACCGCGGCGTTCGTGGTGATCCTGCTGCCGATCACCCAGCAATACGGGCTGGGCGGATTGCTGCTGGTGACGTTGATGGCCGGGCTGATCCTGCTGGCGCTGGGGCTGGCGCGCCTGGGCAGCTTGATCCAGTTCGTGCCCTACCCGGTGGTCATGGGCTTCACCGCCGGGATTGGCGTGGTCATCGCCACCCTGCAGCTCAAGGATTTCTTCGGCTTGCAGCTGGCGGCACAGCCCAGCCATTACCTGGAGCAGTGGCAACTGCTGATCACCGCACTGCCGTCGATCCAGCCGGGCGATACACTGGTCGGCGTGGCGACCTTGCTGGTGCTGATTTTCTGGCCACGACTGACCCGCCGCATTCCCGGCCACCTGATCGCCCTGCTGATCGGCAGTTTGCTGGGTGCGTTGCTACTGAGCCTGGAGATACCCGTGGCCACCCTCGGGGCACGGTTCAGTTATGAACTCGACGGCGTTACCCACGCCGGCATCCCACCCTTCGCCCCACAATGGGTGCTGCCCTGGCAGTTGCCCGGTGCTGACGGTCAACCGCTGACGGTGAACTTCGTCCTGCTGCAGCAACTGCTGCCCTCGGCCCTGGCCGTGGCCATGCTCGGCGCTATCGAATCACTGCTGTGCGCTCTGGTCGCCGATGGCATGGCCAATACCCGCCACGATCCAAACGCAGAGCTGCTGGGCCAGGGCCTGGGCAACCTGATCGTGCCCTTCTTCGGCGGCATCACCGCCACGGCGGCTATAGCCCGGACCGCCACCAGCGTACGCAACGGGGCTTTTTCACCGATCGCCGCCGTAGTGCACGCCCTGGTCATTCTGCTGGCGGTGGTGCTGCTGGCCCGACTGTTCGCCTGGCTGCCGATGGCCTCGCTGGCGGCCATGCTGCTGATCGTCGCCTGGAACATGAGCGAGGCGCCCCGAGTGCTGCACCTGCTGCGCGTCGGTCCGCGCCAGGATGTGCTGGTGCTGGTCATCTGCCTGCTGCTGACAGTGCTGTTCGACATGGTGCTGGCAGTGGGTGTGGGCCTGTTGCTGGCTGCCGCGCTGTTCATCAAACGCATGGCGGATCTGAGCGAGGGCGGCGCCCAGCCCCGCGCCCAGGATCAGGCACTGGCCGATCTGCCGGAGTGCGTGGCGCTGTATCGCATCCACGGCCCGCTGTTTTTCGCCGCTGCAGACAAGGCCCTCGACGCCATCAGCCGCTTCGATAGCCAGACCCGCTATGTGGTGATCGACATGCGTAGCGTGCCGAGTATGGACATGAGTGCGCTGGTGTTGTTCGAGAAGGCTTTGCAGGGCCTGGCCAAACAGGGAATAGAGGTCTATCTGGTGGGCGTCCGGGCACCGATCCGGCTCAAGCTAAAGCGCGTCGGACTCAGCGCCAGCCGAGACCTGCGCACCTTCGCCGCCACGCCACAGCGGGCGGCACAGATGATCCGGGTGAAACTGGCGGAGTCCGCCCTGGCTTGATCAGTGATCCTTCAGCGCGTAGATGCCGGCCGCGTTGCGCCAGTAACCCTTGTAGTCGAGACCGAAGCCGAACAGGTAGCGATCCTCGACATCCAGGCCGGTGAAGTCGGCGCGCATGCCTTCGTAGGCCTTGCGATCGTGACGCTTGTCCAACAACACGCAGGTCAGTACCTGTTCAGCCCCAGCGTCGCGGCAATATTCGACGATCGCCGCCAGCGTGTGGCCTTCGTCGAGGATGTCATCGATGATCAGCACACTGCGCCCGACCAGGGAATGCTCGGCCCGCGCCTTCCAGAACAGCTCGCCACCGGACAGCTTGTTGCGGTAACGGGTCGCGTGCAGATAGCCGACTTCCATCGGAAAATTGAGACGAGTCAGCAACTGACCGGCGATGATCAGCCCACCATTCATCACGCTATACACGATCGGGTTGCTGTCCTGCAGGGTCTGGGTGATGTCGGCGGCCATGCTATCCATGGCCGCTTCGATCTGCTGCTGGCTGTACAGGCAATCTGCTTCTTTCATGACCTGCTTGACGTGGTCAAGATCGATGGACATGCAAAACCTCCGGGGCGGTTTGAAAAAGGGAGCGAAAATACTGCAGCGATGCCAGCAACGCAAGCAATCTGCCGAATGACTGCAGAGAATCGGATGACCAGCATAAAACATTCGTTTAACCTTTACGCAATTTCGAAAAATAGCCGCACTTGCGCCTTTTTCGGACATTTCGAATGCCATTCAGCCGCCCCCCTGGAACCTGTCGATGAAGATTCAAGAAATTCGCCACCCCCTCATCCGCCATAAACTCGGTCTGATGCGCCGCGCCGACATCAGCACCAAGAATTTTCGCGAACTGGCCCAGGAAGTCGCCGCGCTGCTGACTTATGAAGCAACCAAGGACATGCCCGTCGAGCCCCATACCATCAATGGCTGGTGCGGCGATGTCAGCGTGGAGAAGCTGGCGGGCAAGAAGATCACCGTGGTGCCGATCCTGCGCGCTGGCCTGGGCATGCTCGACGGCGTGCTCAGCCTGATCCCCAGCGCCAAGGTCAGCGTCATCGGCATGGTACGTAATGAACAGACGCTCGAGGCGGACACCTATCTGGAGAAGCTGGTCAGCGAGCTGCATCAGCGCCGGGCGTTGATCATCGATCCGATGCTGGCCACCGGCAGTTCCATGATCGCCACCATCGACCTGCTCAAGCGGGCCGGCGCGCAGGAGATCCGCGCCCTGGTGCTGGTCGCCGCTCCCGAGGGCATACGGCGGGTCAACGCCGTCCATCCGGACGTGGAGATATTCACCGCCTCGGTGGATGAGCGCCTGAATGAACATGGCTATATCATTCCCGGCCTGGGCGACGCCGGTGACAAGATCTTCGGCACGCGGCAGAAGGACGTGCATTGATGCAGAACATGAATACGACCGGCTGGCGCAGTGTGCTGGCCGGCTCGCAGATGTTGTTCGTGGCGTTCGGCGCACTGGTGCTGATGCCGCTGATCACCGGCATGAGTCCGAGCGTGGCGCTGTTCACCGCCGGTCTCGGCACGCTGATCTTCCAGTTCGTCACCCAGCGCCAGGTACCGGTGTTCCTGGCGTCCAGCTTCGCCTTCATCGCGCCCATCCTGTACAGCAACCAGACCTGGGGATTACCGGCCACCCTGGGCGGCCTGGCCGTGGCGGGCCTGACCTATGTGCTGTTGAGCCTGTTGGTGCACCTGCGTGGCCCGGGTTTCATCCACCGGCTGCTGCCGCCGGTGGTGGTAGGGCCAGTGATCATGGTCATCGGTCTGGGCCTGGCCGCTACCGCAGTGAACATGGCCACCGGCAAGACCGGTGACGGCAGCGCCCAGTTGGTGGACTATTCCACAGCGTTGATCATTTCCATGGCTTCGCTGGCCACGACGCTGGCCGTGGCCGTGTATGCGCGCGGCGTGTTCCGTCTGGTGCCGATCATGGCCGGCGTTGTGGTTGGCTACAGCCTGTCCTGGGTACTTGGCGTGGTGGATTTCACCGTGGTCGATAATGCCAGCTGGCTGGCCACACCGGGCTTCGTCTTTCCCGAATTCCATCTGCCGGCGATCCTGTTCATGCTCCCTGTTGCCATTGCCCCGGCGATCGAGCATATCGGTGATGTCCTGGCGATCGGCTCGGTGACCGGCAAGGATTATGTGCGCAAGCCCGGTCTGCAACGTACCCTGCTGGGCGACGGTTTGGCCACTTCCACCGCCGCCTTCCTCGGCGGCCCACCCAATACCACCTACTCCGAAGTAACCGGCGCGGTCATGCTGACCCGCAATTTCAATCCGGTGGTGATGACCTGGGCTGCCGTGTTCGCCATTGCCCTGGCGTTCATCGAGAAGTTCGGCGCCGTACTGTTGAGCATGCCGGTGCCGGTCATGGGCGGTATTCTCTGTCTGCTGTTCGGCTCCATCGCCGTGGTCGGCATGAATACCCTGATCCGCAACCAGGTCGACCTGACCCAGGCGCGCAACCTGTGCATCGTCTCGGTGACCCTGGTATTCGGCATCGGCGGCATGGCCATCGGCTATCAGGACTTCACCCTGCAGGGCATCAGTCTCTGCGGCGTGGTGGCGATCCTGCTGAATCTGCTGCTGCCCGCAGAAAAGCCGGCGGCGATCACGCCCGCTGCCGAGTGATATCAGCTCAGCGCCGCCAGCATTTGCTGTCTGCTGGCGTGCGCTGCCCCACCTGGTTCAGGGTATAGGTGGCGCAGGCATCCCCTGCCATGATGCCGCCGGACACGGCGGTCGCGGTCAGGATGAAGCTTTCCGGGGTGAGGGTCGGGGTTATGGTGAAGACCGCCGCGCCGCTGGCCGGACTCTGGCCGATCAAGCCGTTGACCGTACCGCTGTCATAACTGCCGCTGCGGGTGTAGTGACGTTCCAGCAACTGGGCATTTTCCAGCAGCAGCGCCGACACCTCGGCGCGCCGGGTCTGGCGCACATGTTCCTGGTAGGACGGCAGGGCAATCGCCGCCAATATGCCGACAATCACCACCACGATCATCACCTCGATCAGGGTAAACCCCCGCTGTATTCCGGATTGCATCCCATCTGCTCCTATTGCAGCTGTCGCCACATGATGCGGTTGAACTGGCAATGGGGCCGACCGGCCACCACGGCGACGTCACTCGACCCCTGCACCAGATAAACCTCGCCGCTGCAGCCGGCCTGCGTACCGGCTTCATCCCGGTCCAGGACATTCAGATCGCCCGGCAGGCCGATGTCCAGCTCCAGTCCTGCCGCCGGCAGGTCACTGTCATCGGTGCGCCCATCACCATCGGTGTCCAGCACCTGGCGGGTCGGCATGCCGCCGGTACTCAGATCGACCGCCATCAGCCAGCCACCCGCCTGGGTCATGCAGGGATCCTGGGTGCCGCTCTTGATGAAACCGGTGGTGAACAGCACTCGCGCGTTCTTGATGACAAAGTCACGAGTGACCCGCTCCCCTTCAGCCTGGCCGTTATGGATCAGCGGCAGATACCAGCCGTAGCGCGAACCCCAGTCCACCGCATGGCGACTGACCGTGCGCACGGCCTGGCCGCTGGTGTGGTCGGTAGAGGTGCTGTCGATCTG
>DXBL01000126.1 GCA_019116555.1 Candidatus Pseudomonas excrementavium | reverse complement strand
TGAGCAGATGATACGACCCAGCGGCCGCGCGGCAGACCAGATGCGGCAGGTAACCCTGACCCGCCACTACACCAAGCATGCCGAAGGTTCGGTGCTGGTCGAGTTCGGCGATACCAAGGTGATCTGTACGGCCAGTGTGGAAGGCGGTGTGCCGCGGTTCCTGCGCGGCACCGGCCAGGGCTGGATCACCGCTGAATACGGTATGCTGCCCCGGGCGACTGGTGAGCGCATGCAGCGCGAAGCGAGCAAGGGCAAGCAGGGCGGGCGCACGCTGGAAATCCAGCGGCTGATCGGCCGTTCGCTGCGTGCGGCGGTAGATCTGAAAACGCTGGGAGAAAACACCATCTATATCGATTGCGACGTGATTCAGGCCGACGGTGGGACCCGCACTGCGTCCATTACCGGTGCCTGTGTGGCGCTGGTCGATGCGCTGCGGTCGATGAAGCAGCGCGGTGCGATCAAGCGCGTGCCGACGGTGCAGATGATCGCGGCAATTTCGGTGGGCATTTACCAGGGCGTGCCGGTGCTGGATCTGGACTACCCGGAAGATTCCGCAGCCGATACCGATCTGAACGTGGTCATGACCGACAAGGGCGGCTTTATCGAGGTGCAGGGCACTGCCGAGGCGGCGCCGTTCACACCCCAGGAGCTGACCGCCATGCTGGAGCTGGCCACGACAGGTATGAATGACCTCTTCGTTGCGCAGCTGGCAGCGCTGGCGGACTGATTCCCGATACCTCTTTCCTGCGCTTGACGATACCGGTCGCGGTATCCTTGAGACGCGTCGGATCGTCGCACCCGCGGCGGTCCGGTCACCGCTTTGACGTTCTTGCGATAATTGAGCAGTCCAGTCTGGCCGGACGATACCGAAGGCGCAGTCGGCACCAGCCGCTAAAGCTCCTCGCTCTGCTGTTGGGATGGCCATGGATAATTTTGGCATCGCCCCTAATGTAAATCGCCGTCTAGTCGATATAGGCCACTGAACAACTCCTGCTCCAGGATTTTAACACCAAGGTTACCGATGGATGGCATATTGCCATTTCGGTCTTTGTTGCTAATATCCGCGTCCTCGTTCCGTGGAATCCTCATGCTCAAGAATTCTTCGCTTGGTTATAAATTGGCCTTCGCCCCTGCGCTTGCGCTTTTGGGGCTGGTGGTTTACGTGGCTTATTCATCATTGCAGCTGTCCGCTACTGATTCTCGCCTGCTGGCATTGGAAAACCAGAACTACCCGACGCTGGAGAAAGCAGATGCGGTGATATTCCAGTTCTCCAGGATACCCGGCCTGCTCAACGGCGCGGTCACGGCGGGCGAAATAGCCATGTTGGATGAGGCAACCGAAGTACTAGGTATTATCGATACCGACCTGCAGAGTGCCGAAAGCCTATTGGTCGGCGAAACGCGGCGGCTGGAGGAGCTGCATGCCTGGCGCGGTGCGATTTCCCGCTACGGTGCAAACGCGTTGCCAGCTTCGCGTTCAATGATTTCCGGCGAGGTATCCTTTGATGAGCTGCGTCCCAGCCTCGATCGCATGGCGACGGACCTGGAACGGGCGCAGCAGTTGGCGAGCCAGTTTCGCCAAAGTGTTTACGATGATTTCAAGCAGACGCTGATTACGGCGCGGGAAAACAACGCGGCGACCACTCGCCTGGGCATCATGCTATGTGTGATATTGCTGGTACTGACCAGTACCGGTGCAGTCATCGTCACACGCAGGATCATGCACAACGTGCGGGGCGTGATCGGTTCGCTCGAAGGGATTGCCAGCGGTGATGGTGACCTGACCAAGCGGGTGATGGTGGAGTCGAACGATGAGATCGGCACCATGATCACGCTGTTCAATGACTTTCTCGGCAAGCTGCAAAATACCATCGGCCAGACGATAAAGGCTGCCAGTCCGCTCGGCCAGGTGTCGCGGGAATTGTATAGCGTGACCCAGAGCGCAGAGGAAAATGCCCTCTCGCAGCAGCGTCATACGGAATCGATCAGCCGCGATATTCAGACCATGACCGGTAGCATTCAGGAAGTCGCACAACGTTCGCGCCAAGCCTCCGAAGAAGCGCAGGCGGCGGCGGAGCGAGCCGGTATCGCACGAGCCCATATCGGCAGTCTGTCGAGCAGCATCTCCGATCTGGGCAACAGCGTCATGGATACTGTTCAATCGATGGCTCAGCTCGAAGAGGAAACCCAGGAAGTCGGCTCGGTGCTCACCGTCATTCGCAGCATCGCGGACCAAACCAACCTGCTCGCATTGAACGCTGCCATCGAAGCCGCGCGGGCCGGTGAGCAGGGCCGCGGCTTTGCAGTAGTCGCCGATGAAGTGCGCAATCTGGCCCAGAAGACCGCCAGTTCCACGGCCGAGATTCAACACATCATCCAGCGCTTGCAGAACAGTGCCAACGCGGTACTGACCACTATGACTGCCAATGGCGAGAAATCTCGCCAGAGCATCGAGCGCTCTATCGAGGCGACTGAACTGCTGGAAACCATCGCCAAAGCGGTCAACCGAATCAACGAGTTCAACGCCGGCATCGCCCGTCACACGCAGGAGCAGATCGGCCTGTCGAGTTCAATCCAACAAGAAACCCAAGTGTTGCAGCAGGACGCCCAAGCAACCGCTAACGGAGCAGAAGCAACCGCACGCCTTGGCGAGCAATTGATCAGCATGGAAGATCATCTGCGCGCAGCGACTGCCCAGTTTCGCATTTAATCTAAACAGGAGCACTACTCCCCATGTTTGCACCTCGCATTCTCGGCTTGGCAATGGCTTGCTTCGCCGCTGCACCCGCTTTCGCTCTGGACCAGGGCGAATATCAGCTGAATGGTTTTGGTACGCTCGGGTTGACCTATCTGGGCGGTGAAGAGAAAGGCCGCAGTTACGGTATCAATGGCCAGACCACGGATTCATGGCGCTTCGACGAACTTTCCAGGTTGGGCGGTCAACTTCGCTATGGTCTGACCGATAACACTGACGTGACCGCCCAGGTCATTGCCAAGGCGCAGCACGATAGCTGGGAAGTCAATCTGGAATGGTTATATCTCTCCCACCACGTGTCCGATCGCCTGATGCTGCGTGCCGGTCGCCTGCGCAACCCGGTGTACATGTACTCGGAAGCGCTGGATGTGGGATTCACCTATCCGTGGATTCGCCTGCCCGATGAGGTTTACCACCAAGTGCAGATCACTAACTACGAAGGGGTCGATTTCATATATACCCTGCCGCTGAGTTATGGGTCATTCAGTATCCAAGCCAACGCTGGTCAGGCGCTCAACCGGGATTACTTCTTCTACGACACCACCGAAGACATGGATTACCGGAATATTGCCGGTGCCAGCGTCGCGTTAGCGACTAACAATTTCGGTACGTTGCGCCTCAGCTATAGCGAAGCCGATCTGACGCTAGACGGGGTGCTACGGTCGACACTGGACGACGTCAAGGGCAAGTTCACCTCGCTCGGCTATCAATACGATAACGGCACCTGGATCACTGCCAACGAGGCAACCCGGCTGGTGGTTGAAGGTTTGATTCCCACCAAGAACGCCTTTTATCTGATGGGGGGCCGCCGCTTCGGCGACTTCCTGCCGCACCTTACCTATGCACAGTTGGATGAGCAGAGCGGGGGCCGACAGGTGTCCTGGACCTACGGCCTCAATTACAACCTGCTGCCTAACGTCACGCTCAAAGGTGAATACAAGCGAGTCGATACGTCACATGAAGCCAGTGGTGTCTTCGTCAAGACAGGTGAAGAATATTTCACTGATCTGTTCATGAAACAGAACTTCGGCATCGTGCAGCCCACCTATGACGGTGATATTTTCAGCATCGGCATCGACTTTGTATTCTGAGGAGCCATAGGATGAAAATGTTTTCCCGTTCTGTTGTTGCCACCCTGCTGGTCGCGGCCGGTCTGGCTCAGGCCGAAGTGGCTGTCATCGTCAACCCCGCTGCGCACGCCTCGCCGACCCGCGCCGAAGTGGCCAACCTGTTCCTAGGCAAAGACAAGTCCCTGATCGGTATCGACCAGAAAGACTGGACACCCACCAAGGATATCTTCTACACCGCCGTTACCAGCAAGAACGAGTCGCAGCTCAAAGCCTACTGGTCCAGCCTCATCTTCACTGGTAAGGGACAGCCCCTGGCAGCGGTTGATGGCGACGCGGCTGTGGTTGCAAGGGTTGCGAGTGATGCCAAGGCAATCGGCTATGTCGACAGTGCTGCGGTCAACGATCAGGTCAAGGTATTGTTTACGGTTCCTTGACGCGGTGCTCAGGCAGCCTTGTGGTGTTCGGCTATCCTGACGTTAAACATAATGTCCATCGATACGATAAGGAGCAGCGAGCATGATTGATGATGAGCCGCGCATCGAGACGCTGGAACCGGATAGGGATGCGCGCCTGTGGGCGATGATTGCGCATATGGCCGGGTTTCTCGGTTATTTCATTCCGGTGATCGGCAGCCTGATCGGCCCGCTGATCATCTGGCAGTTGAAAAAGGATCTGCATCCCTTTGTGGATGATCAGGGCAAGGAGGCGCTCAACTTCCAGGTCACCGTGGCAATCGCGGTAATGGTCTGCCTGCTGTTGATGATCGTGGCGATCGGCTTTTTGCTGATCTGGGTGGTGGGTATCGGTGCGATCGTGCTGATGATCATCGCCGCAATCAAAGCTAACGAGGGTGTTGCCTACCGCTATCCATTCTGCCTGCGCCTGATCAAGTAATCCCGGGGCTGGCCACAGGGCGTTACGGCTGGGACAGATTTGGGTGGAGAGGCGGAGCGATGCTCCGCCTTCCTGCTGAACGGTTCACAGCCTGCGGCCGGGGCGTTCGAATAACCCGGTCAAGCCGCTGCCAGCTTGGGTCATTGACTGGCCTGGGCAACCTCAGTCTGATCGCTGCCGAGGATCAGCGCTTCGATATCCTCGATCACCTGCCAGGCGGCCAGCGGGCCGAAGGACGAGGTCCATACCGAGCCATCCACTGCCTGGAAGTGGCCATTCTTGATAGCACCGAGCTGCTGGTACATGGGGGTCTTCTCGGCCTGACGCAGGGCGTCCACCGCTTCGCCGACCGGCGCCAGGGTGCCGATCACCAGCCAGTCCGCGTCCAGCACATCCAGTGATTCCAGACTCAACGGCATGGAGTGGGTCGGGCCGGGTTGCTGCTGTTGCGGCGGACGCACCAGGCCCAGATCCCGGGCGATGGTGCTGGCGAAGGAATCACGCAGCATGAAGGCTGGGCCCTTGGGGTTCCAGCGCACGATGCTGATGCTCTCGCCCTGATGAGCCTTGAGTCGTTCGCGACCCTGGGCAGCCCGCTCTTCGTAGCGCTCCAGCAATTGCTCGCCCTCGGCTTCGCGGTTGAGGATATTGGCTACCCGCCGGGTGGAGTCGCGCCAGGGTTC
>DXBL01000125.1 GCA_019116555.1 Candidatus Pseudomonas excrementavium | reverse complement strand
CTGTTCAGCGTCAGGGTGCGGGCATCGCTGATAAAACCCAGCGACTCCACCGCATCCAGCACGGTATCGGGGGTCAGCAGGGCGAAGGGGTGACTCATCACAGTTCCTCTGAGCTCCGGCGACAGACAAAGGATAGGCTGTCCGCGTGGGGCTATACAATTGAGCGCAGCTTACAGGTAATCCCCGGCGCGTTGTAGGCGCGGTGCCATCGGCAAGAGAGCTTCGCGGCCAAGGCCGCTCCCACTGGAAAGTTGAGGCCAGTCGTTGGCAAGGCGAGCGTGTAGTCCAGATTGTGGGAGCGGCCTTGGCCGCGAAGAACTCGCAGTGAATATGACGTTTGCGCAGCCGCCTAAGGCGTGCGCGCCACACACCAGATACTGACACTCGCCGCACCGGCGTCCAGCAGAGTGCGACTGGCCTCGTTGACGGTGGTACCGGTTGTCACCACGTCATCGATCAGGGCGATGTGCTTGCCGGCCAGGTGTTCCGGGTAGCGGCAGGTAAAGGCATTCTGCAGGTTCTGCCGGCGGGCATGGGCGTCGAGGCCCTGTTGCGGTGCCGTCGAGCGCTGGCGCACCAGGTTCTTGCGGTCCAGAGGCAACTTCAGCAGGCGGGCAATCGGGCGGGCCAGTTCCAGCGCCTGATTGTAACCCCGTTGTGCCTGGCGCGCGCGGTGCAGCGGCAAGGGTATCAGCACATCGGGAAGAGCTTGCCCCCGCTCCTGATAATGATGCGCAACCGCCTGATGCAGCAGGTGTGCCAGCAGTCGGCCGTAGGTCAGCTGCTGGTTGTATTTGAATGCCGGGATCAGACTGTCGAGGGGAAAGGTATAGCGCAGCGGGGTGACCACCTGGGCGAACGCCGGTGGTTGCAGCTGGCAGCGGCCGCACAACAGGCCAGCCTGCGGCAGTGGCAACGCGCAATGACGGCAGGCCGGGCCCAACCAGGGAAGGTCCGCCAGGCATCCATTGCATAGGCATTCGGGAATCCCGGCTGCCGGGCCCAGACACAACAGGCAACGGTTGTATTGATCAAAATGTAGACAGTTGTAAACCTTTCTGTTCATAAGTGGTTGACAGTCTCCATGCCGTCATTATCATGCCTTGCATAAGAATCCCCACCGACTTCAAGGATATGCCTCGATGACCGCGCCCGTAACCCGCCACGACTGGACACCGGCAGAAGTGCTGGCTCTGCTCCGCCAACCCTTCAACGATCTGCTGTTCCAGGCGCAGACGGTGCATCGCCAGCATTTCGACGCCAACCGGGTGCAGGTCTCCACCCTGCTGTCGATCAAGACCGGTGCCTGCCCCGAGGACTGCAAGTACTGTCCGCAGTCGGGCCATTACAACACCGGCCTGGACAAGGAAAAGCTGCTGGAAGTGCAGAAGGTGCTGGACGAAGCCGCCGCGGCCAAGGCCATCGGCGCGACGCGTTTCTGCATGGGCGCGGCCTGGAAGCATCCCTCCGACAAGGATATGCCCTATGTGCTGCAGATGGTGCGCGGTGTGCGTGAACTGGGTCTCGAAACCTGCATGACCCTGGGCAAGCTGACCCAGGAGCAGACCGCTGCCCTGGCCGACGCCGGGCTGGATTACTACAACCACAACCTGGATACCTCCCCGGAGTTCTACGGCAACATCATCACCACCCGCACGTACAGCGACCGTCTGCAGACGCTGTCCTACGTGCGTGATGCGGGCATGAAGATCTGCTCGGGCGGGATTCTCGGCATGGGTGAATCGCTGGAAGACCGCGCCGGTCTGCTGATCCAGCTGGCCAACCTGCCGGAGCATCCGGAAAGCGTACCGATCAACATGCTGGTCAAGGTGGCCGGTACGCCGCTGGAGAATGTCGAGGATATCGATCCCTTCGACTTCATCCGCATGCTGGCCGTGGCGCGGATCATGATGCCCAAGTCCCATGTGCGGCTGTCCGCCGGCCGTGAGCAGATGAGCGAGCAGACCCAGGCGCTGGCGTTCTTCGCCGGGGCCAACTCGATCTTCTATGGCGATCGTCTGCTGACCACCAGCAACCCGCAGGCCGAGAAAGACATGCGTCTGTTCGACCGCCTGGGCATCAAGCCGGAAGAGCGTGAAGAGCATGACGATGAGGTGCACCAGGCAGCCATCGAGCAGGCGCTGGTCGAACAGCGCGACAGCCGGATGTTCACCAATGCCGCGGCGGTCTGACGCCGCAGCGACAGCGGGCTGCCTGCTACCCGTCTGAAGTGTTTGCCGATAACTGAACCTGACCCTGTGCGGCACGCTGCTGTTCCAGCCTGCCGCCCGCATCTGCGTGAGCCTATGCCTTTCGATCTTTCTGCACGCCTGGCCGAGCGCCGCGCCGCCCATCTCTACCGCCAGCGCCCGCTGCTGGCCTCGCCGCAGGAGGTGCATATCCGCGTCGATGGTCAGCCGCTGCTGGCCTTCTGCAGCAATGATTACCTGGGCCTGGCCAACCATCCCGAGGTCGCCGAGGCGATGGTCGACGGTGTGCGCCGCTGGGGCGTAGGCGGGGGTGCTTCGCATCTGGTGATCGGTCACAGCGAGGCGCATCACCAGTTGGAAGAGGCGCTGGCCGACTTCACCGGCCGGCCGCGGGTGTTGCTCATGTCCAGCGGCTACACCGCGAATCTGGGGGCGATTACCGCGCTGGTCGGGCAGGGCGATACTGTATTGCAGGACCGGCTCAATCACGCCTCGCTGCTCGATGCGGGCTTGCTGAGCGGGGCGCGTTTTTCCCGCTATCTGCACAATGATGTGGCGAGTCTGGAGAAGCGGCTGGCCAAGGCCACCGGCAATACGCTGGTGGTCACCGATGGCGTATTCAGCATGGACGGTGATCTGGCCGACTTGCCGGCGCTGTGCGCTGCCGCCCGCCAGCGCGATGCCTGGATGGTGGTGGATGATGCCCACGGCTTCGGTTGCCTGGGGCAGCGCGGTGCCGGCATCGTCGAACACTACGGGCTGGGACTGGATGAGGTGCCGGTACTGGTCGGCACCCTGGGCAAGGCCTTCGGTACGGCCGGCGCCTTTGTCGCGGGCAGCGAAGAGCTGATCGAAACGCTGATCCAGTTTGCCCGACCCTATATTTACACCACCAGCCAGCCCCCGGCGCTGGCCTGGGCGACGCTGAAAAGCCTGCAATTGCTGCGGGATGAGAGCTGGCGGCGGGAACACCTGGCGAGGCTGATTGTTCGCTTCCGGGCCGGGGCCAGCGCGCTTGGCCTGGAGTTGATGGACAGCCCGACGCCAATCCAGCCACTGCTGATTGGCGATAGCGCCCGGGCCATGCAGCTGTCCGCGGGGCTGCGCGAGCGGGGTATTCTGGTCACCGCCATCCGCCCACCCACCGTACCGCAGGGCACGGCGCGGTTGCGGGTGACGCTATCGGCAGCGCACAGTGAAGCCGACGTCGACCGCCTGCTGGAAGCACTGCAACAGGCCCTCAGCCATTTGCCGGAGATCGAAGCATGAAGAACATCACCCTGCTGCCGGGCTGGGCGCTGGCGCCGGAAAATATGCAGCCGCTGCGTGAAGCGCTGCTTGAACGCCTGCCTGGCATCAATGTGGACATCCTGCCCCTGCCGACGATCCAGTTGTCCAGCCTGGAAACCGACCTGAGCAGCCTGGCCCAGCAGATCAAGCCCGGCGTGCTGATCGGCTGGTCACTGGGCGGCATGCTGGCGGTACAGCTGCACCGGCGGTTTCCCGAGCACTTTGCGCAAGTTGCCACGCTGGCGGCCAATGCCTGCTTCGTCGAACGCAAGAACTGGACGGCGGCCATGCCCACGGAAACCTTCAAGGCTTTCTATAACGACTATCGGGATGCGCCGGACAAGACCCTCAAGCGCTTCGGCCTGCTGGTAGCCCAAGGCAGCGCCGAGGCTCGGCAGCTGGCGAAGCAGCTAACCTGGGATAAGCTAAACCCCGAGCAGCGCCTGCACGGTCTGGCCGTGCTGGGCATGCTCGACAACCGCGTGGCCCTGAGCCGGCCGACCCAGCCGATGCTGCACTGCCTGGGCGCGCTGGACGCGCTGGTGCCGGAGCAGGCTGCACAGGCCATCGCCGCGCTGCATGACGGATCACAGGTAGCCGTGCATGCCCAGGCTGGCCATGCCTTGCCGCTGGAGCAGCCGCTGTGGCTGGCCGAGCAAATCGCCGGTTGGCTGGAGCGCAGGCATGCCTGAACAGCGGCCGGACAAGCGCTTGGTTGCCGACTCCTTCAGTCGCGCGGCCGCCACCTATGATCAGGCCGCCGCGCTGCAGCGCACGGTGGGCAGCAACCTGCTCGACCGCTTGCCGGCGGACTTCGCCCCTGTCGACCTGATCGACCTGGGTTGCGGCACCGGTTATTTCAGTCGGGCGCTGCAGGCGCGTTACGAGCGATCGGTCATCGGCCTGG
>DXBL01000009.1 GCA_019116555.1 Candidatus Pseudomonas excrementavium | reverse complement strand
TCGGCCATGGTTGATCTCCGCGTTCTGAAACGGCAGCGGAGATGCCGCGCGGCTAAACACTCAAACCGCCAACCCGCCCAGGTTGCAATACTGCCCTTTGAAATACAGCAATGGCTGCGTCGCAGGCGCTTGCTGACGGATCAAGGCTTTCACTTCACCAATCACGATCAGGTGATCGCCCGCGACGTGCTCCGCATGAATATCGCAATCCAGCCAGTGCAGGCTGCCGCCGATGAGCGGATTACCCAGCGGCGACTCGTCCCATTCCACGCCGCGCCACTTGTCCGCACCCCGTCGAGCGAACTGGTCGGAAATCCCGACCTGATCACCTGACAGGATATTGACTGCGAATCGGCCCGCCTGGCGAATCTTCGGGTAGCTGGCCGAACGGGACATGACGCTGAACGACACCAGCGGCGGGTTCATCGAAACGCTGTAGAACGACTGACAGGTAAAGCCAAGCGGCTCACCATCGAGCTGCGAGGTGATCACCGTGATACCGGATGCGTAGTGACCGAGCGCTTCGCGAAAACGCGAAGGCTCGATGGCATGAACAGGATCTGACATCAGGCCGATAGCTCTCTACGCACAATCTCTGCCCCGGCACTCAAGGCATTCATCTTGCCCCTTGCCACCCCACGGGACAAAGGCGCCATGCCACAGTTGGTCGCCGGATAGAGCTTGTCGGCATCGACAAACCGCAACGCCCTGCGCAGGGTATCGGCTACTTCCTCTGGTGTTTCAACGGTATTGGACGCCACATCAATGACCCCTACCATCACCTTCTTTCCGCGAATCAGCTCAATGAGATCCATGGGCACGTGGGAGTTGTGACACTCCAGCGAGATGATGTCGATGCTGGATTGCTGCAGCTTGGGAAAGGCCTCCTCATACTGCCGCCACTCCGAGCCCAGGGTCTTTTTCCAGTCCGTATTGGCCTTGATGCCGTAGCCATAGCAGATGTGTACGGCCGTTTCACACTTGAGCCCCTCCAGTGCCCGCTCCAGCGTGGCGACGCCCCAGTCGTTCACCTCATCAAAGAACACGTTAAACGCCGGCTCATCAAACTGGATGATATCGACACCTGCCGCCTCCAACTCCCTGGCTTCCTGATTGAGAATCTTGGCAAATTCCCACGCCAGTTTTTCCCGGCTTTTATAGTGGGCATCATACAGCGTATCGATCATGGTCATCGGGCCAGGCAGCGCCCACTTGATCGGCTGACTGGTTTGCTGACGCAGGAACCTGGCATCCTCAACAAACACCGGCTTCTGGCGCGACACAGCGCCCACCACGGTCGGCACGCTCGCATCATAGCGATCACGAATTCTTACGGTTTCGCGCTTCTCGAAATCAACGCCGCTGAGGTGCTCGATAAAGGTCGTCACAAAGTGCTGGCGGGTCTGCTCACCATCACTGACGATATCGATGCCGGCCAGTTGCTGTTCGTGCAATGCCAGACGCAACGCATCCTGCTTGCCCTCGATCAGCTCCTCCCCTTGCAGCTTCCAGGGTGACCAGAGGGTCTCCGGCTGCGCCAGCCAGGAGGGTTTCGGCAGGCTGCCGGCGGTTGAAGTGGGTAACAACTTTTGCATGGTAAATGACCTTGTATTCAATTATTCAAAGAGCGTAATCAGCAGCCCACTGCTCAAGGACAGACTGGTAGGGCTTGATAAAAAGCTCCTCAACAAACTTGCCCTGCTCGATAGCCAGACGATTGCGCTCTTCGCGGTCATACACAATGCGCGTCAATGAGTAATCGTCGTTATTCAGGCTGGGCTGATAAACCTTTCCTGCTATGGAATTGGCGTTGTAAATCTCCGGCCGGTATATCTTCTGGAAGGCATCCATGGTGCTTATGGTGCTGATCAGCTCAAGATTGGTGTAGTCCGCCAGCAGATCACCGGAAAAATAGAACGCCAAAGGCGCAACGCTACCTGGGGGCATGAAATAGCGCACCTTCAACCCCATCTTGCCGAAATACTCATCAGTCAGGGAATAGGCGTCCTGCCGGTACTCAACGCCCAGTACCGGATGCTGATTTTCAGTCCGCACATAACTTCTGCCACTTGCCACGCTCAGGCAGATTACCGGCTGCTTGCTGAAATACTCCCCGTAGACCTCTGAGTTGACGAAGCACTTGAACAGCTTGCCATGCAGATCACCAAAATCTTCCGGCGTGCTGAAGTCGGCCTTCCCCTCGTTATGCTCGCGCAACAGCACACTGAAATCATAATCGCGCACGTAGGAGGAAAAGTTGTTCCCAACCATACCCTCGATACGCTCGTTGGTTTTACGGTCAACAATATTGGTCTTCAATATCTCGATCAGCGGGATGGCATTGCCGCTACGTCCGGCGTCAACAGCCATCTCGACGGAAATGATTTCAAGCTCAACCGCATACCGGTCGCCTTTGGGGTTATCCCAATGGGCCATGGAGTTGAACCGATTATCGATCATTCTTAATGTGCTGCGCAGATTCTGCTGGCGACTATCACCCCTTGCCAGATTGGCAAAGTTGGTAGTAATACGCGTATTTTCCGACGGACGATAATCCTCGTCAAAGCGAATACTCTTGATACTGAATGTGAAGTCCTTACTCATTTTTACCCGACACCTTGAATTCCTGGAAAAGCCCGGCCTTCCCAACTATTTACATTATCTGGAACTGGGTCGTATGTTAGGCCAGCCATCACCCAAGTAATAATGAGTTGATTTCAATCAAGTATTAGTCGTATTCATGTTGTCTCAGGCGCTGCGGATGGGTCTGCCGGCAGCTTTCCTCCCGGGTTATGCCAGACACTCCTTACGCACGACGCGGCAGATGCGCACGCCTTCGTTTTAGCGGACAATACTCACCACAGGACAGCCGGGGTGTACGCAGGCTTCCGACAGTATTTTCAGCAAGTGCTGCAGCCAGCAGCGGAGAACCAGTATGCGTATTTGTGGTATCGAGTTAACCGGCAGTGATGCCGTGGTATGCCTCCTTCACAAGGATCAGGGACTGTTCAGCCTGCCGGACAGCCGAATCCGCAAGCTGACGCTGAAGAAGGATCCTGCCCGCGCCGATCTGCAGCGGTTCCAGAAGGATCTTGTGCAATTCCTGAGGGATTACAAGGTGGAACGGGTCGTCATCAAGGAGCGGTTGCAGAAGGGCAAGTTCGCCGGTGGAGCGATCAGCTTCAAGCTGGAGGCGACGATTCAGTTGATAGCCGAACCGGCTATCGAGGTCAGCTTGATCTCTGCGACGCAGATCAAGAGCGTCCTGTCAGCTAACCCCCTGCCCATCCCCTTCGCTGATACGGGTCTGAAGCAGTTTCAGGAGGCGGCCTTTCTGACAGCCTACGCGGGGCACTTCTCAGACTGATGAGCATCGCCTGAATGCAGTGGCAAAGCACAGCAGGTCGGGCGGACGACCGCCCGATGTAGGCGCAATGTCATGTTCGGCGCGTACACCTCTGCGGACTTGCGCCCATTTCGGTTCGACCATGGGAGCGAGCAAGGCCCCAGTGATCAACGCTTACCGACCGGCCTGTTCCTCCGGTATATAGATCATACGCCCGTCATTCAGCCGGTAGGTGATGCCGGCCCGGCTGCCCTGGCCTTCCCCTATCTCACCGCTGGATTCATAACGGGTCAGCTCTTCGCCGTCCTTGATGGTCATTCGCATATTACTTTGCCCAGGATTCTCGATCACTATGACGTTTTCCTCGGTAAAGGGATTAAGCGGGTTCTGCACTATGATCACCAGCAGGATGCCGATCACCACCAGGAACAGATCGATCAGGTTGACCATGGACAGCAGCGGATCGTCCTCGTCCTGTTCGAGAAAGCGCATCAGTTGCCCTCCGCCCGTTCCAGGTTACGCACTCCTGCAGCAACCAGCGGCGGCGTATGGTCAGGATGAAGTAGCTGATACTGGCCGCCAGCAGCGCCAGGATGACTGCCGAGAAGGCCACCACCAGGTTGTCGCCGATACCCTGGGCGTCACTGCGGGTCAGCGCCAGCAACGCCGGGCCCATGGGAATCATGGTGGCGACCAGCCCGAGCATGGGCGTGCTGCGCGAGGTGATGCGCAGCCATTCCAGGCGCTGCATGATGTGCAGTTCCAGATCGTCACTGTTACCCCCATGCCGTTGTTGCCAGGCCCTCAGTTGCGGGCGATAACGGCCGCGCTGGCGTTGCCAGGCTTCCATGGCGAAGCAGCCCAGGGCGATCAGCGAGTAGATCAGTGCGGCAACGATCAGGAGCAATACCGGGGTCAGAAACCAGCGGGTCAGTTCGTAAAGAGAGACTTCCAGAGCGTTCATGGTGTTTCCAGTTCAAGGGGGTTCGGGGAGATTCGGCGGTTGGTCCGGTATTGCCACCCCGCACCGAGCAGGATTCAGGCCAGCATGCCCAGCAGGCCGCCCAGATACGCAGGGGTGTTACGGTGACCGTTTCGGGGCTGACTTGCTGCATTACCTGGCCGCGCACGCTGCTATCAGCCACCTGCTCGGCGGGGCTGTCCTGACTCTGCGGCTCACTGGCGGCAGCACTGCCAAGACCGAAGCCGGCGGCCATATCGTTGATGAATTCGACTGTCAGCGCCGCGCCGCTATCGGCGCCGTGCTGTTCGGTTAGCTCCTGCCAGCGCTCCACCAGTTCGCGACGGGTCTGCTCATCGGCCTTCCAATGCTGCTTGCGGATCGCCTCGACCATGCGCTCGATCAGTTGCGCCTGGGCGGTCGGGTTGTGCTGCTCGAACCACTCGTTCAGCCCCAGCTCGCGGATATCCCGCACGTAGCTGTCGTGCACCGCCTGCCACTGGTCGTCGCGCACCATGCTGCTGTCGGTAGCCTGCCAGCCCCACAGGTTGTTGACGATATTCAGCAGCTCCAGGGTGCCGGCATAACCTTCCTGCTGCATGGCGCCGATCCACTGTGGGTTGAGGTAGCGGCTGCGCAGCTCGCCAGCCAGGAACTGCGCCGCGCCGGTGGTGCGCGGGGTGTTCTGGCGCAGGTCGCTGATATACAGCGCCGGGGCCTGGCCGTTGATCTGCCGCACCGCCTGGGATAGCCCACCCAGGTACTCGAACGGATGGTCGGTGGACAACAGCCCGTTGACCGTCGAGGAACGCGCCAGCACGGCGGCCTGGACGCCCTTGAGCTGTTCGGCGAACAGGTTGCCGCTGGGTGGCGGAGTGACCAGTCCGTTACTGCCATAGCCATGTTGCAGACGCTGCAGGAACTGCTCGGCCAGTACCGATTCATCCTCCCAACGGGTGGAGTCCAGTGTCAGTTGTTATACCATAACAAAACAATAACTAAGCAGAGCGCCGTATGACTTGCGCCAGAAGCCTGAGCCACCGCCACGCCTTTCTACTATCGCAAACTATTTTGGTCAGATGCGCCAATCCTTGGCTACTTGCCCCAGTTAACGGTGGGTCAGCGACAGCCTGATACCCAAGCCGATAAAGGTAATGCCCACGATGCGGTCCAACAGGTTCTGGAGCCGCCTGTTCCGCGAGACCACGCCAACGGCACTGCCTGCCAGCAAGGCAAACATGGCGTCAGTAAGAAAGGCCACAAGGGTGTATGTCAATCCGAGTATAAGAAAGGATTCGGCCTGGTAGTCCCCGCCTGGCACAACAAACTGTGGAAAGAATGAAACGAAGAACAGCAGCACCTTGGGGTTGGTAAGGGTCGTAATAAAACCTCTTGCCAGCAGGTCCTGTAGCCGGGCGTTTTTCCTGATCCGGCGCTGCTCGGCATTCTCAGCATCGGCATTGCCAAAAGAGCCAAGAATGAACCTTGTTCCCAGATAAATGAGATAAAGCGCACCAGCAAACTTCACTACCGTGAAGATCATCGGCGATGCTGCAATCAACGCCGTCAGCCCTATGACACTTGCCAGAGCATGGGTACAACTGCCCAAGGCTACTCCCGCGGCTGAAATCACCCCGGCGCGGCGCCCGTTAGTGACACTTTGACCTACCACGTAGGCCAGATCAGGCCCGGGGGTAACTGAGAGAAGAAATACTGCAAGAATAAACAGCCATAAACTGGTTATGTCCAACATGGCTTTTCTCCCCATGATTTGATTCTGGATTTTTACCCACGCCAGCCAAGCCATTTGCGATACACAACGCCAAACGGCACTGTTGGCTCCGGTCGAACCGTCAGGGTTCTCACCGCCCCTGACCACAAGACAAACGCAAAAAGCCCAGCTTTTCAGCTGGGCTTTTCGTTTATCTGGCGGAGAGCGAGGGATTCGAACCCTCGATACGCTATTAACGTATACACACTTTCCAGGCGTGCTCCTTCAACCACTCGGACAGCTCTCCGCAATCCCGGTTGCTGGCGTTGCCAGTTCCGAGGCGCGCTAATGTACCCAAACCAGAGCGGTTTGGCAAATCCTATTTGCAGACTCGCCAGTCATCGCTATCTTGGTAAACTGCTGGGCCCAAGCCGGCTCTTGCTGGCTGCTGACAATTGATGAGGGTTCCTGGATGAGCGAGCTGGTTTCCTACAGTTTTTCCGATGGTATTGCCGTATTGGCGCTGGACAATGGCAAGGCCAACGCCCTGTCACCCGAACTGTTCGAGGCGTTCAATGCCGCGCTGGATCGGGCCGAGCAGGATCGGGCGGTGGTGGTCATCAAGGGCAAGGAAGGTATTTTTTCCGGTGGCTATGACCTCAAGGTCATGACCTCCAGCCCGGAGGCGGCCAAGGGGTTGGTGGCGATTGGTTCGACCCTCTCCCGTCGCCTACTGTCCCACCCCTATCCGGTGATGGCAGTGTGCACCGGCCATGCGATTGCCAAGGGCGCCTTTCTGCTGCTGTCGGCCGATTACCGCATCGGTGTGGAAGGTCCGTTCAAGATCGGCCTCAATGAAGTGGCCATCGGCATGACCATGCACCATGTCGGCATCGAACTGGCCCGGGCACGTCTGACCAACAGCGCCTTCACCCGCTCGGTGATCAATGCCGAGCTGTTCTCACCGGTCGATGCGGTGGCAGCAGGCTTCCTGGATCGCGTGGTTCCGGCCGAGGCACTGGAGGTCGAAGCCATGGCCATGGCGACGCAACTGACCAAGCTGAACATGACAGCCCATCGCAATACCAAGCTGAAGACTCGCAGAGCCTTGCTGGAGCTGCTGGATCAGTCGATCGCCGAAGACAAGCTGCACAATCTCTGATGGATTCCATCACCCAGGCAGTATTGGGCGCGTCGGTACAGGGTGCCCTGCTCGGTCGCTGGCAGGGCCGCAAGGCGCTGCTGTATGGCGCGCTGCTGGGCACGCTGCCGGATATGGATGTGGTGCTGGACTATGGCGATGCGGTCGCCGACATGACCTATCACCGAGGCTTCAGTCACTCCCTGCTGGTGTTGAGCGTGTTCAGCGTCCTGCTGGCCTGGGCGGTACGGCGCTTTCGACCGCATCTTCAGTACAGCGGCGTGCGGCTCTGGTTCTGCATCTGGCTGGTACTGACCACCCATGTGCTGTTGGACGCCTTCACCACCTATGGCACCCAGCTGTTCTGGCCGCTGACCACGCCGCCGGTGGCGATCTCCAGCATTTTCATTATCGATCCTGTGTATAGCCTGCCCTTGCTGTTGGCGGTGATGGCGGGGCTGATAACAGGTCTGAAGAAGCGCACCGGGCTGCGCCTGCAATATGCCGCCCTGGCATTCAGCGGCCTGTACCTGGCTAGCACCCTGGCGGGCAAGCAGATGGCCGACCATCGCCTGGCCCAGGCCCTGGACAATGCCGGTATCCAGTCCCAGGCGACCTTCACTTCGCCCACCCCGTTCAATACGGTGCTGTGGCGCGTGGTGGCTGTGGATGGAGATGATTACTACGAGGGGTTGGTCAGTTGGTTCGATCGACAACCGGTGCAGCTCGAACGTTTACCGCGCCATGCCAGTGCGGCGCAGCCGCTGCTGCAGGACTCGCCCCAACATCAGCGCCTGCGCTGGTTTACCGGTGACCTGCTGCGCTATGACCTGATCGATGACCAGTGGGTGGTGACCGATCTGCGGCTGGGGATGACCGGCTATCATCCGTTCCGCTTCGCCCTGGCTACGGTTGGGCCGAACGGACAGGATGCCGAGCTGGTCGAGTTCGCCGAATTATGGCCGGCACCCAGTGCCGAGCTGCGGGCACTCACCTCACTGCGGCGGCGCGCGCTGGATGAGCACTATCCGATTTCCCTGACAAGCCTGGCCGAGCCGCTGACGCTACCACCCACCCTACCCTGACCCCGTCCGCCAGGGCGAGTCTAGCGTGACTGCTGATACTCGGCGACCAGCGCCGCTGCGGTATCCTCTTCGTGTACCCATTCGCGCCAGATGGCCAGCAGCAGCGCCATCAATACCGGGCCGATGAACAGGCCGACCAGGCCCATGGTGGTGACCCCGCCGATCAGACCGAAGAAGGTCAGCAGGAACGGCAGCTTGATCGGGCCACCGACCAGCGAGGGCCGAATGGTCTTGTCGACGATGAACAGCTCCACCGAACCCCAGATGAACAACCCCACCCCCGCCACGGTATCGCCACTGCCCACCAGATACAGTGAGACCAGGGTGAAGGCCAGCGGCGCGCCGCCGGGAATCAGCGCCATGACGCCGGTGATCAGTCCCAGTGCCACTGGCGAAGGCACACCAGCGATCCAGTAGGCAATGCCGAGGATGATCCCCTCGCCGATAGCGATCAGGCCCATACCGATGACCGTCGAGGTCACGGTTGCCGGCACCATGCGTGAGAAGCGCTGCCAGCGAGCCGGTAATACTTCCTCACCGACCCGGTCGACCTGGCGCACCAGCAGGTGACCATCGCGGTACAGGAAGAACAGGGTAATCAGCATGAACAGCAGCGCCA
>DXBL01000124.1 GCA_019116555.1 Candidatus Pseudomonas excrementavium | reverse complement strand
TTGCTGCCCATCATCACCGGTACCTCGTTGAACTCTCCGCTGGCCAGTGCCTGGTTGATCGACCGGGGCAGCGTTGCGGTATTGGTGACCGGGAGGATATTGCCCGGCTGCGCATCGAGCAGCTCTCGCACGGACAATCCGCGCAGGCATTCCAGCAATTGCGCGTCGGGGCTGTCGCTACAATCGGTCTCGGCAATGGTGGGAAGACCGAACAGGCTCTGGCCGCCCGGAATATTGAGGTCCGGTCCCAGGGGCGTATCTTCCAGCGGCACCTGGGCGCCGTTGTAGGAACCGCTCTGGATGATGGCCTTGTGGAACAGGTCCGCTGCGCCCGGCGAGGCCAGCTGGCTCATGACGCTGTGGCCGCCGGCGGACTCACCGAAAATCGTCACGTTCTCCGGGTCGCCATCGAACTGATCGATATTGGCCTGCACCCATTCCAATGCCAGCTGTTGATCCTGCAGGCCGAAGTTGGCATCCCCCAGCGCTTCATGGGGCAGGAAGCCCAGGGCGCCCAGGCGGTAATTGAGGGTTACCACCACCACGCCTTGCTCCACCAGCCGCACCGGATCGTAACTGGCGCCGCCGGAGCCATAGATAAAGGCGCCGCCGTGGATCCAGACCATGACCGGATACTCACCGGGCGCTTCCGGCGCGTAGACGTTGAGGAACAGGCAGTCCTCGTCCAGACTCGCTTCACCGAAGGGGCTGGCATCCTGGGGGCAGCTACTGCCGAAGGTCTCGTCCAGTTGAATGGCGTCGGCGTGAGCCGACGGGAAGGCGGGCGTGGCAAAGCGCTCGGCCACACCATAGCGAATGCCACGGAATACCCGCATGCCATCCTGCTCGATACCCATGTAGTCACCTTGCTGGGTGGTGACCTTCAGCGGATTCTCCGATGAACTGCCGTTATTACTGCTTCCTCCACCACCGCCCGATAGGCAGCCGCTCAGCGTGGCAGCCATGATCACTGCCGATAACGTGGAGAGAATGAAGCGGGAGGGGATGATGCTGGTTGTTTTGCGCATTGTTATTGTCCGTATGATTATTCAGCCGTTTACCCTGGCAAAATGCCTTCTTTCGGTAGGGAAACCTTAAAAGAATCAGCGGTCGCGCGCCAAACCCATACGGGTGATCCATAACCGGGGAGGGCGTTTGCCCAGCTATTCTGTAAACTGAGCAGCGAACCTTGATTTGGAGTGCTGTATGTCAGCCCAGGCCCGTTTTCCCCATCGAACAACCCGAACAGGCCGGGCTGCGCCCGGCACGGAGGCGTGCGTTATGAAACCGATGATATCGCTGCCCCGAATGACTGCCGTGCTGGCGCTGGCCGTATTGGTCGGGGGTTGTACTCCCTCGCAGATGAAGGAGGAAGGGCGGTTTTACCTCAGCGACGCCGGGCTGCTGGATCGCTATCAGATCACCCGCAGCGGCAACTTCCGTCTGCAGGCCGATTCTCGGCTCTATATCGCGCAGAGTCATTTCGTGCCAGTCGGTCACTCCTATGCGCGGCCGAATATCCTCGCCGAAGAGGGCCTCGCCGCCGCCGTGCAGGTGTTTCCCATGGTGCGGCGCGCGGAACAGCCGCTGGGACTGGAAGAGGCGCTGATCCGTGCCCGCCAACAGGGGCTGGATTATGTGCTGTATACCCGCTTCGCCAGCGCCAGGAGCAGCGCCGGCGCGCAGCAGACCCCGGAGCAGGCCAGCGAAGGGGATGTGGGGCGTGATGAAGTGGTATTGCAACTGATGCTGCTGGAAGCGGGCACCGAGCGACTGATCGACTTTGCCACCATTACCAGCCGCACCGGTTTTCTGGCGTTCTACAAATCCCGCCCCGAAGACCTGTTGCGGGAACCGATGGAAGACTATACCCGTCAACTGCTGGGCAGCCGCTGAGCGGCCTGATACACCTGACATCGAGGCAATCCATGGACAATCGACAACCACCACCCCAATCACTGCTCGACAGTCTGCCGGAGTCGACTACCGGCGACGCCCGCGAGCCGGCGCCAGTGCATCTGTGGCATCCGGAGTTCAGCGGTGAGCTGGACATGCATATCACCCGCGATGGAACCTGGTATCACGAAGGCGGACCTATCAGCCGCAAATCCCTGGCGCAGCTGTTTTCCGGCATCCTGCGGCTGGATGAGGATGGCCGCTATTACCTGGTCACGCCAGTGGAGCGCTGGGCTATCAGGGTCGATGACGTACCCTTTGTCGCGGTACGGCTGGAGGTACAGGGCCAGGGCCGCGAGCAGCGCCTGACCTTCTTCACCAGCCTGGGTCACAGCGTGCTGGCGGGTGAGGCCCATCCGATCACTGTCCGGGTGGATGCCGACACCAGTGAACCGTCGCCCTACGTATTGGTGCGCAGCAATCTGCAGGCACTGATCCACCGTAATGTGTTCTATGAATTGGCGGACCTGGCGGTCGAGGAGCCGGTGGATGGCCAGTCCCGTATCGGGGTCTGGAGCGACGGCAAATTCTTTCCGATAGATGGCTCGGCGGCCACCGCCTGAGCCACAACGGGCTCCGCGCAAGTCAAGCCTTCCGCATGAAAAATCGCTCGGTCTTTCCTGTTGATCTTTACCATATCTGGGACTAGGATTCGCGCTTACGCACAACCCGTAGTGGTTTTCGGGCGCAGGGATGAGAAGGCGTGCGCGTTTGTCAAGCCCGTAAAGCACTGATTCCAGGAGAATATGATGAGTCAAACAGCCAAGGTGCAACGTCTGCATAATGTCGTAACCAACATTCCCATGCAGCCGGCCTCGGAAGATATCTGGGATACCAAATATCGGCTCAAGACCAAGGATGGCGTGGCCATCGACCAGACCGTCGATGAGACCTATCAGCGTGTCGCCCGCGCCCTGGCCGAAGTCGAGCTGCCGGAGCTGCGCGATGAGTGGTACGACAAGTTTCTCTGGGCTTTGCGCCATGGGGCCATTCCCGCCGGCCGCATCACTTCCAACGCCGGCGCGCTGGAACACAAGCCCGCCACCTCGACCATCAACTGCACTGTGTCGGCGACCATCGGTGACTCCATGGACGATATCCTGTCCAAGCTGCACGAGGCTGGTCTGACGCTGAAGGCCGGCTGCGGCATTGGCTATGAATTCTCCACCCTGCGGCCCCGCGGCGCCTATGTCTCCGGCGCTGGCGCCTATACCTCCGGCCCGCTGTCGTTCATGGATATCTACGACAAGATGTGCTTCACCGTGTCCTCCGCCGGTGGCCGTCGTGGCGCCCAGATGGCGACGTTCGATGTCGGCCATCCGGATGTGGCGGACTTCATCCGCGCCAAGCGCGAGGGCGGTCGCCTGCGTCAGTTCAACCTGTCGCTGCTGATCACCGAGGAGTTCATGCAGGCGGTCGAGTCCGACAGCGAATGGAAGCTGGCCTTCCCGCTGGGCATCGACGAAGCCGAAGCAGACAAGATCGATGTCAACGATGCCGAACAGGTGATCTGGCGTGAATGGCCGAGCAATGAGCGTTATGTGACCCGCGACGACGGCCAAGTGGCCTGCCGGGTGTTCCGCACCATGAAGGCGCGGCGCATCTGGGACATGATCATGACCTCCACCTACGATTTCGCCGAGCCGGGTTTCATTCTGATCGACCGGGTCAACCAGATGAACAACAACTGGTTCTGTGAAGAGATCCGTGCCACCAATCCCTGTGGTGAACAGCCCTTGCCGCCCTATGGCGCCTGTTTGCTGGGCTCGATCAACCTGACCCTGTTCGTACGTGACCCCTTCACCGACAAGGCCCGCTTCGATTGGGACGAATACCGCAAGGTAGTCGACATCTTCACCCGCATGCTGGACAACGTGGTGGAGATCAATGGCCTGCCGCTGGAAGAGCAGCGCAACGAGATTTTCCGCAAGCGCCGTCACGGCATGGGCTTTCTCGGCCTCGGGTCGACCATGACCATGCTGTGCATGAAGTATGGCGATGCGCGGTCCCTGGAATTCACCGAACAGGTGTCCCGGGAAATGGCCCTGCAGGGCTGGCGCACCGGCCTCAAACTCAGTGAGGAGAAGGGCCCGGCCCCCCTCATGGAAGAAGAGTTCACCGTCACTGGTGCCATGCTGGCCAAGCGTCCGGAAATGCAGAAAGACGGCTTCAAGGTCGGCCAGAAGGTCAAGGGCAAGGTGCTCTGGGCCAAGTACAGTCGCTACATGCAGCAGGTAGCGGGTGAGGATGCGGCGCTGGTCGAGGCGCTGGCGGAGCAGGGGTCGCGCTTTACCCACCACAGCTCCATCGCGCCCACCGGCACCATTTCCCTGTCGCTGGCCAACAACGCCTCCAACGGTATCGAGCCGAGCTTCGCCCATCATTATTTCCGCAACGTGATCCGCGAAGGCAAGAAGTCCAAGGAAAAGGTCGATGTGTTCAGCTTCGAGCTGCTGGCCTATCGCGAATTCATCGATCCCCAGGCGCTGCCGGACATGGAAGCCGCCTCGCGCAACCTGCCGGATTATTTCATCGCCGCCGATGATGTGAAGCCTACCGAGCACGTGGACGTGCAGGCTGCGGCGCAGAAGTGGATCGACTCTTCGATCTCCAAGACCGCCAACGTGCCGACGGATTATCCCTATGAGGACTTCAAGGACATCTACCTCTATGCCTACCACAAGGGGCTGAAGGGCTGCACCACCTTCCGCTTCAACCCGGAAGCCTTCCAGGGCGTGTTGGTGAAGGAGCAGGACCTGGCCAACACCACCTACCGCTTCAAGCTGGAAGACGGCAGCGTGATCGAAGCCAAGGGCGGGGAGGAGATCGAATATGACGGCGAAATGCATTCCGCCGCCAACCTGTATGATGCGCTCAAGGAAGGCTACTACGGCAAATTCTGAGCCGCTGGCGCTCGTCGCCCCGGCTGAACAAACAACACAGCCCCGCCCAGGCGCGGGGCAAGGAAGATGGACATGGCACTCAAGATAACCAGCAAGATTGTCGACTACGCAGTGGTCAAGCCGGACGAGCCGGCCAAGGCGCCCGAACCGGCAGCGCCCACCTATGTCGAGATGCACGAAAAGCTCAAGCGCCCCGAGTTTCTCGAAGGTTCGACCTACAAGATCAAGACGCCGACCTCCGAGCACGCCATCTACGTCACCATCAATGACGTGGTGCTCAACCCCGGCAGTGACCATGAGACCCGTCGGCCCTTCGAGATTTTCATCAACTCGAAGAACATGGAGCATTACCAGTGGATCTCGGCGCTGACGCTGATCATTTCGGCGGTATTTCGCAAGGGTGGCGACTGCACTTTCCTGGTCGAAGAGCTGAATAGCGTATTCGACCCCAAGGGCGGTTACATGAAGCGCGGCGGTCGCTGGATGCCGTCGCTGGTGGCGGAAATCGGCGATGTGCTGGAGCAGCACCTCAAGCGCATCGGCATGCTCGACGATGAGATGGATGAACACCAGCGCGCCTACCTGGAGCAGAAACGCGCCGAGTTCAACAACATCAACGCACCAGCGCAAGCTGAGGCGGATTGCGATGACAGCGCCGAAATCTACCCTGCCGGTGCGCAGATGTGCAGTAAATGCCACACCAAGGCGGCGGTGCAGATGGATGGGTGTCTGACCTGCCTGGCCTGCGGCGACAGCAAGTGCGGTTGATGCGCTGACGCTTTCACTGCGCCGGTACTGCCGGCGCAGTTTCCCGCCTTGACCTCCCTCTGGCATTCGCCGATTACGGTTCCCTCGTCATTCGCTTCGTTCACATCTGATACATCCAAGGTTGCTGCAGGCCAGCAAACGGGCTGCAGGCCGGCGAGTGTTTCAGTTTCGAGACTCTCCGGCAGCAACTCTCTACGCCCGTACCCTGCGGGTTTCCGGCGTTCATGCGTGATTGTCCTGGCGAAGGCTGTTTCAGTCCTGATACAGACTTCCTGTCCCGCTTTCTGATGGCGCGCCAACCTTCTGAATTTAAAGTATTTTTTATATCCGGCATGGACCTTGCTTCAGGCATGGCGTGACGACCATAAAGATAACAGGGATCGGCTGCCATGAGCCCCACGCTTTCCTCATTGATATTCCAGATGCTGATCTGCCTGGCCGGTCTGGCGCTCTGTGTGGCGACCCAGCTGCCGGTCCATGGCGCGGACGGCGACATCATCATCTCGCGACAGGTACAGCCGCGGGCGGCAGCGCGTCAGGAGCTGGTACCGGACCCCAACCCCCTGGTCGTCAATCCCCGCCGTGATGTTTTGCTTGAGCGGGCCCTGGATGCCGGGCTGGCGCCGACTGAAGTCTCCGATGGTGATTTTGCTGGCATCAGCAGTGGCAGCCGCTTCCCCAACGCTTTCGGTGTACTGCCGCTCGGCACATCGACCGCCAATCCGGCACCGACCGGTGGCGGGGCGGCGGGGCTCAACCCCGCGGGCCATGGTGGTGGGGCAGCCGGGCGTGCCGGTGGACAGGTCAATCGCAGTATCCAGCAGGGGCTGCGGCCGCTGCAGACGCTGGGAGGTGGTAAGTGAACGGCGGGTGGGTGATGACGGGCCTGGGTGTATTGCTGTCCGCTGGGGTCCAGGCTGCCGATGGCTCTGCCACCATCGACAGCAGTGCGGCGGGCTATCAGGGCGTGGTGATGATCAATCAGGCCAGCGGCGAGCTGCAGCAGCAGGTCAATGCCCGCGCCGTCTCGGCCGGGGCCATGCCCACGTTGAATGTCGAGCAGCACCGCGACGGCCTGACGGCCGCCGATGCCGGCGTGGACCTGGGCGCATCCATCCATGGCGCGTCCTTCAGCGGTGGCAGCGGGGTGCTGGGTATCAATCAGGGCGCTGGTGCGGGCAACCAGCAGATCAATGGCTTCCGGCTCGGCGCAGCAGCCCGGCCCGAAAGCCTCGACGACCAGGTGCTGGCGCAGAGCGCGGCGGGGGCGTCGTTCAGTTCAGCTGTGGAGCCACCCGGGGCAGGGGAGCGTCTGGTCGAGATTGATGACCGGGCCTTTTCCGGTAGCCGCGGAGTGGTTCAGCTGAATCAGGGTGCCGGGGTTGGCAACCGTATGGTCAATAACCTCGGTATTCGGATAGTGGAGTAGTTGTACTGACGCAGTCCTACTGACATTGATTGAAAGCCACACAAGGAATAGAGCAATGAAAACAACAAGCAAGCTTGCACCCCTCGCGTTCGCCATCGCTGCAACCCTGTCATTTGGTGCCATGGCCGGCGGCGGTCATGGCCCGGGCAACGGCAACGGCAATGAGCCAGAGGGCGAACCATCCAACTCTGCGGCATCGATTCTCGATGTGCAGGTCAGCCTGGGTAACAGCGTGGTGAACGACGGCACCGAGAACAACGCCAACGTGGATAACGCGCTGCACAGCTCCTCCGGTAACGCCGGTGTCAACGTCGCCGCCGGGGATACCAACCAGCAGGCCAACGCGGCAGCCATTTCCACGGCGGATGCCAGCTTCGTGTTCGGTAATACCGCCACGTCAACCATCGCCATCGGCCAGGTCAACGGCGGCAACGCCCTGTCCAACCTGGATGTCACCAACAATGCCAACGTCCAGAACAGCGCCAACAGCTACTCGGGTAACCTCGGGTTGAACGTGGCGGCCGGGGCCTTCAACCAGCAGAAGAACGACGTGACCATCGCTTCCTCGGAAGCGGCGCAGGATGCCGAGGCGTCCATCGGCGTGCTGCAGGTTGCCGTTGCCAGCACCACCTACAACGGCGTCGAGGCCGGCGACTACAGTCTCGATATGGTTGCGGCAGGTCGTCCGGGTCACGGCGGCCCCGGCGGCGGTCAACCCACCACCAACCAGGATGTGCAGAACAACGCCAACCTGCTCGGATCGCTCAACAGCGTATCGGGCAACGTGGGCGTGAACATTGCTGCTGGCGGTACCAACCAGCAAAGCAACTCGCTGTCCATCGCTGCCGGCTGCTACGCCTGCCCGTAAGCGATACCGGACCCGGGTTTCCCGGGTCCTTTCCACGGAATCGGGATGCGCCGATGAACTATCCTCTCGCTCTGTTGCTGACCGCACTGCTGCTGCCCCTGGGCGATGCCACCGTGGTCGCGGCGCCGAAGCCTTTTGCGGCCTTGCCCGGTGGTGGGCTGGTCTTCAAGCCGGTGATGAGCATGCGGGAGCGGCGCTTCGCCAATCTGGTGCAACAGAAAACCGATTTCAGCTGTGGCGCAGCCGCCATGGCGACCTTGCTGAACGAGGCCTACGGCCGGAACTTCAGTGAGGAAGACGTAATCCGGGGCATGCTGGCGGGCGCTGATCCGCAGCAGGTCCAGACCATGGGTTTTTCCATGCTGGACATGAAACGGTACGCCCAGGAGCTGGGTTTGCGGGCCCGGGGTTATCGATTGCAGCCGCGCCAGTTGAGCGAGGTGAAGGTCCCCTCCATCGTCTTGATGGATATTCGTGGCTACCGGCATTTCGTGGTCATGCAGACCAGCGGTGACGGCTGGGTGTATATCGGCGATCCGGTGCTGGGACACAAGAAGATGACCCTGGAAGAATTCGCCCAGGGCTGGAACGGCATCATATTCGCCCTGATCGGGCCGGGGTATGACCGGGAGAATGCACTGCTGACGCCTCCCGAGCCGCTGACGGCGCGCCACCGGCTGGATCAGTTCGCCCCGGTGAAGGACGCGGAGCTGATGGAGTTCGGCTTTTTGCAGAGTGATTTTTTCTGAGCGAGACGAGGAGAGCACGCATGAAATCCCTTGCATGGCTGGCGGGTTGTCTGGTCGCTCTGAGTCTGCCGGCCAGTGCCGGTAACCCCTTTGGCGCCGCGGAGGTGCAGGACGAGGAGCTGGCGCAGCTGCGCGGCCGCTATGTCATGCCGGGACGCATCATCCATTTCGGCGTGACCATGAGCAGCATCTGGGAGAACAGCGCAGGCCAGACCATCGGCGCCGGGGTGACCTTTCAGCTCGATGAACAGGCGCAGCCAAGCCTGCATATCACCCAATTGACGCCCCAGGGAGAAGGCCAGGGCAGCGGCGGGGCGGTAATTCCCGGCAATGGCCAGGTGGTAGGTGGCGCGGGGCTGACCGGGGTGCAGGGTATTTCCCAGAGTGTGCGCAGCGCCGGCGATTTCAATGACGGCCTGAACAACCTGGAGATCGTCGTCACCCGCGGTGCCGATACGCCGACACAGGCCGCAGATGCGGCTCCGTGGAGTGGCCAGACGGGCTTTACTGGCGCCGCGGGGGAGGTGCTGGTCAGCACCCGCAATGGTGGTCTGCAGATTCAGCTGGACGCCGGCGCGCAGGGTAATGCGCTGCAGCAGATCGGTGGTGGCAATATCACCCAGCAGGCCAATTTCAGCGGCAGCCTGAATACCGCTCGCAATCTGGCAACGCTGAGCGTCGCTCTGCGGGATCTACCATTGGGCCAGGACCTGGCCAATTGTACTTTGGAGCAGCTGCGCGCCCTGCGTCCCGGTGGTTACTGAATAAACAATTCATACAAGGAAGAACAGCATGCGCAGAGTGGCTGGTGGTGTCCTGCTGCTGGCAGTGACCGGTAATCTGATGGCCCAGACCAGTGATGAGAATGTGTTGCGCCAGGAGCTGGACCTGCTGCGTCAGCGCTATGAAGCGCAACAGAATGCGTTGATGATTCTGGAGCAGCGCCTGCGTCAGCTTGAAGGCGCATCGACTGCCGCGGCACCCGCCACTGCTACCGCGGCGGCGCCGGCCCGCGTCGCTGCAGCCAGCCAGCAACGGCAGGGTGCCAACGCAGCGTATGGCCAGGCCCTGCGGGACGATGCCGAGCCCGCGCCCAGCGTGGAAGCCCTGTATCAGGAAGCCAGCGGCTTCTTCGGCGGTGGCAGCTTCAGTCTCGAACCGGGCTTGACCTACAGCCACTACGACACGCGCCAACTGTTTCTCAATGGCTTTCTTGCCCTGGATGCGATTTTCCTCGGCAATATCGGTGTGGACGAGATCAACGCCGATACCTTCACCTTCGACCTGACCGCACGCTACAACTGGCGCCAGCGTTGGCAGTTCGATATCAACGTTCCCTATATCTACCGGGAAACCACCTATCGCTCGGCGGGGGCCGGTGGCGCCAGTTCGACCTACAGCGAACAGGTAGTGGAGGGCGGGCCCAAGCTGGGGGATATCAGCTTCGGGGTGGCCTACAAGTTCCTCGATGAGCAGCCGGGGCGACCGGATGCGGTATTCAGCCTGCGGGTCAAGGCGCCCACCGGCGATGATCCCTACGGCATCAAGCTCGATCAGGTGCCCGGCAATGACAACCTCACGGTGCCGGAGTCGCTGCCCACCGGCAATGGCGTCTGGTCGGCAACCGCGGGGATATCCCTGGTGAAGACGTTGGATCCGGCGGTGATGTTCGCCAACCTGGCCTACACCCACAACTTCGACGAAGACTTCGACGATATCAGCGCCCAGCGTGGCGTCGAGGTGCCCGGCAGCGTCAAGCTCGGTGATTATTTCCAGTTCGGTCTGGGTATGGCTTTCGCCCTGAACGAGCGCATGAGCCTGTCCCTGTCCTTTTCCGAGCTGATCAGCCGCAGCAGCCGTATCCGCTACGATGGTGGTGGCTGGCAGACGGTCAATGGCAGCGATGCCAATGCTGCCTATTTCAATATCGGCATGACCCTGGCGGCCAGCGATCGGCTGACGGTGGTGCCGAACCTGTCGATGGGGTTGACGCCGGACGCACCGGATTTCAGCCTGAGCCTGAAGTTTCCCTATTACTTCTGACGGGCTCAGCGCAACTGATGCTTGTGCAACAACCGATACAGCGTCGGGCGAGATATCTGCAGTTGCCGGGCAACCTTGCCCATATTGTTGGGAAAGTGGCTGATGGCCGCGTTCAGCGCCTGGCGCTCGGCACGCAGCACCCAGGTCTGCAGGCTGTCGATGCCCGGCTCCGCGACGCTCGCCAGGCCGAGGTCCATCGCCTCGATCTCGCGCCCTTCGGCCAGCACCATGCCCCGGCGTACCCGGTTGGCCAGCTCGCGAGCATTGCCCGGCCAGCTGTGCCGCAGCATCGCATTGATGGCGCCGCTGCTGAAGTTGCGTGGTCGGTAGCCGGTTTCGGCGGTGTACAACTGGGCAAAGTGGCTGGCCATGGGCACGATATCGGTCTGGCGCTCGCGCAGTGGAGCAGTGCGGACCTCCAGCACATTCAGCCGGTAATACAGGTCCTCCCGGAAACGCCCGGCACTGACTGCTTTTTCCAGATCGACGTGAGTTGCGGCCAGCACCCGCACATCAACGCTGACGGGCTGACTGCCGCCGACGCGCTCGATCTGCATTTCCTGCAGAAAACGCAACAGATTGGCCTGCAGTTCGAGCGGCAGGTCGCCGATCTCGTCAAGGAACAGGGTGCCGCCATGGGCGGACTCGATGCGACCGATCTTGCGCTGGTGGGCACCGGTAAAGGCGCCTTTTTCATGACCGAACAACTCCGACTGGATCAGGTGCTCGGGAATCGCCCCGCAGTTCACCGCGACAAAGGGTGCGTTCTTGCGCCGTGAACCGGCATGCAGACCCTGGGCGACCAGTTCCTTGCCCGACCCGCTTTCGCCGCGAATCATCACCGGCGTATCGGTCGGCGCTATGCGCATCACCAGATTACGCAGCGCGCGGGCTTCGTCGCTGTCGCCGAGAAAGAGTTCTTCGCTGGGCCAGGCCTGCTGCTGGTAGCGCCGCCGCAAGCGCGCCATGCCACAGGCGCGGCCCAGTGCGATATGGATACGGGCATCATCGAAGGGCAGGGTGTGGTAATCGAGAAACCACTCGGCAACGAACTGGGCGACGCCGGGCTGCTCCAGCAGCTCACGGGATACCGCCACGACCCATTGGATACCGGTCTGGCTGAGCAGAATCTTGAGCCGGCCCAGGTTGGCCACATGGCCCGGCTGCAATCTGAGCATGCCGAGGTCGCACTGCAGCGGCACCGGCTGGTCCAGCGCCGCCGTGATGACCTCCCATCCAGCATCACTCAGGCGCGCCTGCAGCTCCACGCAGGCGCTACAGGGGTCCACCAGCAAGAGTCGGTGGGGTGAGGCAGTAGCCACGTCCAGCATGACGATCCTTCGTTCAATGACATTATTGTTGTGCACGGGTGTCGTCTGAACATAGCAGACAGCCGCCAGACTGCAACTTTTCGGTAACCCATCCGGGGGAGAGCAGGCAAGCGGCGGGCCGGCGTACCGGCCAACGGTTACATATTCGGCCGTACGCAGGGATAATACCGGGCAGCCATAGGAGGTGCCCCATGTCCCTGAATGAAATGCGGTTTCTGTTGCCCTTGCTCAGTCTGGCCCTGCTGGGCGGCTGGCTGCTGACCGGCTGGGTATTGCTGCGCCGGGAGCGGTCGCTGCAAGCACGGGTCGATGAGCTGCTGGAGGAAAATCGCCGCCAGCAACTGGAAATGCATCAACAGCTGGGCGGCCAGTTGAGCCTGGAAACCCGCCTCGAGCATCTGCAGGAGTCCGTGGGCCGATTGGGTGCCGAGCGTGATCGGCTGGCGGTCCGCCTGACCGAAGCCGAGGGGCAATGCAACGAATGGCAGCGTTGCGCCGAGCGCTTCCAGACCCAGGCTCAGGAGCAGCAGCGTCAGGGCGAAGTGGGGCAGGGCGAGCGCCGCAACCTGGAGCAGCGGCTGCAGCAACTGCAGCAGACCCACGAACAGCTGCGGGTGGAGCATTCCACCCTGCAGACCACCCTGAGTCAGCGTCAGCAGCATTTCGATGAACAACAGCAACTGCTCAAGGACAGCCGCGAACAACTCAAACTGGAGTTCGAGCAACTGGCTGGGCGCATCTTCGAAGCCAAGGGCCAGACCTTCACCCAGACCAGTCAGCAATCCCTGGACGCGCTGCTCAAGCCGTTTCGCGAGCAGATCGACCAGTTCCGCAGCAAGGTCGAGGACATCCATCACAAGGATACCCAGCAGCAGGCGGCCCTGGCCCAGGAGCTGCAGCACCTCAAGCAGCTCAACCAGCAGATCACCCAGGAAGCCCACGACCTGAGTACCGCGCTGCGCGGACAGAAGAAGACCCAGGGCAACTGGGGCGAGCTGATCCTGGAGAATGTGCTGGAGCGCTCCGGCCTGCGCGCCGGGATCGATTTCCAGCGCGAGGTGAGCATGACCGCCAGCGACGGCCAGCGCCAACGCCCTGATGCGCTGGTCTATCTGCCCCAGGACAAACACCTGATCATCGATGCCAAGGTGTCCCTGAATGCCTATACCCGCTACATCAACAGCGAAGACGACACCGAGCGCCGGCTGGCCCTGGCCGAGCATGTGCAGGCCTTTGGGCAACGGATTCGGGAACTGGCCGAGCGCAACTATTTCGACCTGCCGGGGCTCAACGCGCCCGAGATGGTGTTCATGTTCGTGCCCATCGAATCGGCCTTCGTCGAAGCGCTGAAAGCCGACGAGACCCTGTTCCAGAAGGCCATCGAGCAGAATGTGCTGGTGGCGACGCCGACCACGCTGCTGACCAGCCTCAACATCGTGCGCCAGCTGTGGCGCTTCGAGGACCAGAGCCGCCACACCGCGGAGCTGGCCGAACGGGCAGCGCGTATCCACGACAAGCTGCGTACCTTCCTCGGCAGCATGGACCAGATCGAAAAAGGCCTTGATCGGGCCGGGGAAGCCTACCGCAAGGCCCGGGATCAGCTGCTCAATGGCCGCGGCAACCTGGTCAAGCAGGTGCAGGACTTCAAGGAACTGGGCGTATCAGTCAAGGGCGAACTGGGCGAACACTGGACTGATCGGGCCGAGCTGGAGCTCGGCCACGATGCACCGGCAGCGGATACGCTGGGATGACATTCAGAAGGGAAGAACAGGGAAACCCGGCAGGGCGCCGGGCTTTACAGATGGAAGTCGCCGCTTGCTTCGGGCTGGTATTCGATGTCGATGATCTTGAGCTTGAGCGGACGACCATTGGGGCCGACCCAGTCGATGCTCTGACCTTTCTTCAGACCGAGCAGGGCAATGCCCACCGGCGCGAGTACCGAGATGGTACCATCCCGTCCGGCCTTGTCGGGGTAGACCAGAGTCAGGACCATTTCGCGGCCGCTGGTTTCATCCGCGAAGCGCACCGTGGAATTCATGGTGACCACATCCGGAGCAACGCGCGTATGCGGCACGACCTTGGCTCGCAGCATCTCGTTTTCGAGAGCCTCCAGCAGATCGATCGGCGCGTCCATGGTATTCAACACCTCATCCAGGCGTTGGACATCCAGACGGGTGAGCACGATAGAGGGTGATTTGCTCATGGCGAACAGCATTACTCCTTGTTGAAAACAATGAAAAAACGGTAATTGGGAAAAACAGGTAAAGAAGCCAACAGGACATCGGCATGGATAGACAGTACCAGAATGGCGGCTTCTTGCAAGCTCCTCGCCGGTTTTGGCATTGGCGTTCGCCCGGTTTCCGCCCGGCCATGGGACTGGAGAAGGTCAGATGCACGCAGTGAAGCAGGTCGCGTTGTTCATTCGTACCAATTTGTGGATTGTACCGCTGGCGCTGCTGCTGGCCTGGGGGCTGTTCCGCTTTCTCGATCCGGCGCCGCCGCGCACCCTGGTGATGACCACCGGCGGGGAGTCCGGTGGCTACCACGGATTCGGCCTGGCCCTGCAACAGCGGCTGGCGGAAGAGGGGCTGACCCTGGAATTGCGTACCAGCAGCGGGTCGGTGGAGAACCTGCAGCGCCTGAGCGATGGCTCCGGCGAGGTGCAGCTGGGCCTGATCCAGAGCGGCACCACCAGCCTGATCGAGCCCGCGCAGCGAGCCGAGCTGGAGGGGCTGGCGGCCATCTATCATGAGCCGCTGTGGCTGTTCCAGCGCCGGGGCGCGGATATCAGCCGGCTGGCGGACCTGCATGGCCGCAGGGTCTCGGTCGGTGCCATGGGCAGCGGTACCTGGGCGGTGGTGCGCAGCCTGTTCAGCCAACTGGGCGACCAGCTCGGCGAGGCGGACGTGGCGGCGGGCAACTGGCAACGGCTGTCGGCGCGGGACTCGCTGGAAGGGCTGCGCAGCGGCGAACTGGAGGCAGCTTTCTTCGTCCTGCCCGTGAGCAATACCACGGTGCGTCAACTGCTGGCCGATCCGGACCTGGAACTGGTCAACCTGGAGCAGACCGAAGCACTCGCCGCCAGGTTGCCGTTTCTCGATACCCTGAGCATCCCAGAGGGGCTGCTCGACCTGGAGCGCAACGTCCCCGCCGAGCGCACCCGGCTGCTGTCACCGGTCGCGACCCTGGTGGTCAACGAGGCCTTCCACCCGGCGTTGGCGTCGCTGGTCTTGAAAGCGACCACCGATGTGTTGCGCCAGGGCAGCCTGCTGGACCCGCCGGGTGCCTTTCCGGCGGCCACGCCCATGGAGCTGGAGCTGACCGGCGAGGCAGCCTACTACCACGAGCATGGCCTGCCGATGCTGCAGCGCTATCTGCCGTTCTGGATCGCCTCCATCTTCGATCGCTACGTGGTGCTGCTGATTCCCTTCATCGTCATCATGCTGCCGCTGCTCAAGAGCATGGGGCCGCTCTATACCTGGCGCATGCGGGCGCGGGTCTACCGCTGGTACGCGGATCTGCGGCGGGTGGACAAGCTGATCCACAACGGCAGCATCCATCAGGTGCTGGAGCGGGAGATCGCCAACCTGGTGAAGCTGGAGGACGAGTTGACCCGCGTCGACGTGCCCTTGTCCTATGCTCATGAACTGTACAGCCTGCATCTGCATGTGGGCTACATGATCAGCCGGCTGCGGCAGATGGAAGAGTCATCTGCCGTCGCGTCCACTGATTCGGGCACGGGTATGTGACAGTTCATTGCGTGGGGTTTCAACTGTCAGGGACTGATCATAAGATGGACCAGCAGGCCAACCAGAGGGGTGGACATGAAGGATGTGCTGAGTAACGCAACGGATGCAATCAACCAGGTACTGCTGGGCAAGCAGCATGCGGTCAAGCTGGCGGTGGCCTGCATACTGGCCCGCGGGCATCTGTTGATCGAGGATCTGCCGGGGATGGGCAAGACCACCCTGTCCCAGGCGCTGGCGCGAGTCATGGGGCTGAGCTATCAGCGTATCCAGTTCACCAGTGACCTGCTGCCCGGCGACATTCTCGGCACCTCGGTTTTCGATCGCGACAGTGGGGGCTTCGTTTTCCATCCCGGGCCGATCTTCGCCGAGCTGGTGTTGGCGGACGAAATCAACCGCGCCACGCCCAAGAGTCAGAGCGCCCTGCTGGAAGCCATGGAAGAGGGCCA
>DXBL01000123.1 GCA_019116555.1 Candidatus Pseudomonas excrementavium | reverse complement strand
GGGTTCGACGATCACGGCGGCGATATTCTCCGCGCCATGCAGGGTCACCAGTCGTTCCAGGTGCTCGGACAGCTCGGCGCCGTGTTCGGGCAGGCCGCGGCTGAAGGCGTTGCGTTGCAGGTCGAGGGTGTGCGGCAGGTGCGCCACGTCGGGCAGGCTGGCGAAGGCGCGCCGGTTATTGACCATGCCGCCGACCGACAGGCCGCCGAAACCGACACCGTGATAACCCAGCTCGCGGCCGATCAGCAAGGTGCGGGTGCCTTCGCCCCGCGCGCGCTGGCAGGCCAGGGCGATCTTCAGCGCAGTATCCACCGCCTCGGAGCCGGAGTTGGTGAAGAACACCCGATTCAACCCCGCCGGGGCGATATCCGCCAGGCGCTCGGCCAGTTCGAAGGGCAGCGGGTGACCCATCTGGAAGCTCGGGGCGAAATCCATGTCCATGACCTGCCGGCTGACCGCGTCGGCAATCTCCCGACGGCCGTGCCCGGCATTGCAACACCACAGCCCGGAAGTGCCATCGAGTATCTGTCGGCCATCCACATCGGTATAGAACACACCTGCGGCGCTTTGCAGCAGTCGCGGGCGGGCCCTGAACTGGCGGTTCGCGGTAAAGGGCATCCAGTAATTGTCGAGATCAGCAGTGTGCAGGAGGGGTTGTGCAGCCAGCGGGCTATTCATGGTGACACCTTCCTTTCGGCGGGCGGTGAGTGTGTTGTTTGTTTCGAGTCTATGTCAAATAAAACAAACAGCAAGGGTGTCGTCGCTAACTGGGTCCCTGCCCGACAGCCTGCATTCTGTCTGAGGTGCGTGGAATAACGTGGTAGCTGGGAACGGCCGACTGTTCCCATGGTACTGCTGTAAAATATATTGAACTTTTCAGACGGGAACAGCTGGCTTTTGTGGGAGCGGGCTTGCCCGTGAACAGGGCCGCTCCAACTGGAGAGTGTCTCCTGGTGAGAGCGGACCTGGTGGCTGCAGCTTAATCCTGCTCCCTGTCGCAGGCGAATATCTGCTCCAGGGGCGGCAATGGGGTCTCGCCAGTCAGCGGCATATCGGCATCGGTCTGCAGATGGAAGTTTTCCAGCGGCGCGCTGTCGCGATCGTCATGTTCGAACACAGGGGGGCTGAAGACGTAGGCCACCAGCAAGCGGGTCAGGGCTTCCAGGCTGTCGCAGTGGGTGCGTTCGTAACCATGGGTCGCATCCGTGCCAAAGGCGATCAATGCCACCCGGGTGTCGTTGCCGGCGCGGACCGCCGACTCGGCGTCGCTGTGGTAGTAGCGAAAGATATCGCGCTGCACCGGAATCTCATCCCGCGCGCACAGGTTCAGCAGATGCCGGGTCAGATGGTAGTCGTAGGGCCCGCTGGAATCCTGCATGCATAGGGTCACGGCATGCTCGGTGGACGCCTGCCCGGGAGCCACCGGCGCGATATCCACGCCGACGAATTCGCTGACATCCCAGGGCAGCGCACCCGCCGCGCCGGAGCCGGTTTCCTCGGTGATGGTGAACAGAGGGTGGCAATCCAAAGGCAGGGCCTGGCCACTGTCGACAATATACTTGATGGCCGTGAGCAGGGCGGCAGCACCGGCCTTGTTGTCCAGATGACGGGCGCTGATGAAACCGTTGTCGGTGAATTCCTGTAACGGATCGAAGGCGACAAAATCGCCGATGGCGATACCTTCGGCTGCGGTTTCGGCGCGGCTGGTGGTGCGAATGTCCAGGCGCAGCTCGATGGTGTCCCAGTTCACCGGCAGGGTATCGACCTCGGTATTGAAGGCATGCCCGGAGGCCATCAGCGGCAGTACGCTGCCCCGGAAACAGCCCTGCTCGGCGAACAGGCTGACCCGGCTGCCCTCGGCGAAGCGGCTCGACCAGCAGCCGATGGGGGTGAGTTTCAGGCGGCCGTTGTCTTTGATTTCGCTGACCATGGCGCCCACGGTATCCAGATGGCTGGCGATGGCGCGGTCGGGCGTGCGCTGGCGGCCCTTGAGGGTGGCGCGGATGGTGCCGCGCCGGGTCAGTTCATAGGGCACGCCCATGGCGTCGAGATGTTCGGCGACATAGCGCACGATGCCGTCGGTGAAGCCGGTGGGGCAGGGAATGGCGAGCATTTCCAGCAGCACCTGCCGCAGGTATTGCATGTCGGGTCCGTGGCTGGGTTGCATGAGTCCTCCATCAGGTTGGCGAACCGGGCTGACTGAGCGGAAACAGCATGTCGATAAAACATTCTGCGGTGGGGCGCGGCTCGTGGTTGGCCAGCCCCGGACGCTCGTTGGCCTCGATGATGACATAGTCGGGTTGATCGACGGCAGGGACCAGCAGGTCCATGCCGACCATGGGAATATCCAGCGCGCGGGCGGCGGTGATGGCGCACTCGCGCAGAGTGGGATGCAGCTCATCGGTAACATCCACCAGGGTGCCGCCGGTGTGCAGGTTGGCGGTGCGGCGTACCCGCAGCTGCTGGTCGGCGGGCAGGATGCTGTCCAGGTTGAAGCCGGCCGCCTCCACGGTGCGGCAGGTTTCATCGTCCAGCGGGATACGGCTTTCGCCGTCGGTACTGGCCTGCCGGCGCCGGCTCTGCTTCTCGATCAGTTCGCGAATGGTCTTGCGACCGTCGCCGCTGATCTGCGCCGGCTTGCGGATCGCGGCAGCGACCACCTGGAAGTTGATCACCACGACGCGCAGGTCATCGCCGTCGTGGAAGCTTTCCAGCAGCACGCGGCTGTCGAAACGGCGAGCCGCCTCGATGGCCTGTTCCAGGGTAGCCGGATCGCGGATATTCACCGCCACGCCATTGCCCTGCTCACCATTGTCGGGCTTGACCACCAGCGCGCCATGCTCGGCGAGAAAGGCGGCGTTGGTCTGCGGATCGGCGGCCAGGCGGTAGGCCGGTGTGTTCAGCCCGTAGCGCTGCAGGCAACGATGGGTGAGCTGCTTCTGCTGGCACAAGGTCATGCTGACGGCCGTGGTCAGGTCGCTGAGCGACTCCCGGCAGCGGATACTGCGCCCGCCCTGGGTCAGGGTGAACAGGCCGGCTTCGGCATCATCGACGGTAACCTCGATGCCACGGCGCTGCGCAGCCCGGGTAATGAGGCGGGCATAGGGATTGAGTCCCTCGTCCTGATCCGGGCCGAGGAACAGCGGCTGGTTGATGCTGTTCTTGCGCTTGATGGTGAAGGTGCGCAGCTGTCGGAAGCCGAGCTTGTGATACAGCGCCTTGGCCTGGCTGTTGTCATGCAGCACCGACAGGTCCAGATAGGCGCTGCCCCGGCTCATGAAGTATTCCACCAGATGTCGCACCAGCATTTCGCCGACGCCGAAGCGTTGGGTCTTGCTGTCCGCTGCCAGGCACCAGAGACTGGAACCCTTGTCGGGGTCGCCATAGGCGCGGGCATGGTTCAGACCCATGACGGTGCCGATGATCTCGCCACTGTCGGCATCTTCGGCCAACCAGAAGTCCGGCCCGCCGGACTTCCGTGGTGTCAGGCGCTGCGGATTGACCTGGACCATCCCGCTGGCCAGGTAGAGCGTATTGATGCCCTGCCAGTCCGCGGCGCATTGCGGGCGGCGGATATGGAAGCCGCGCATGCCATTGTGCGCCGGGCGATAGTTGCTGAACCACAGGCGCAAGGTGTCGGAAGGATCAAGGAACAGCTGCTGTGGCGCGAAGGACAGCACCACATGCGGGTCGGCGACATACAGCGCTATGTCCCGCTCGCCGGGCGTCTCCTGCAGCAGCGTAGCGGCCAGCCGCTGCGGATCCTTGAAGGTATGGCCCACCAGCAGCCGACCCCAGCCACAGTCGAGGGTGATGTCGCTCAACTCATCGGCATGGGGCTGGCCCTGCTGGGCGTGACCGGCCTGCAGCCGCTCCCAGGTGGGGGTCTGGCCGCGCTTGAGGCGTTGTTGTTCCGGTGGCATCTGTCGA
>DXBL01000122.1 GCA_019116555.1 Candidatus Pseudomonas excrementavium | reverse complement strand
GCAACACAGCTCTAATCAACATTCTCCGCCGCCTGGGCCAGTGCCGGCAGGCTGCCGCCCAGCCCCATGGCCCGGCGCACTACCCCTGCCTTGAGCATGCCCTGGCCGTTCAGCCATTGCATGCCGCTGTTCCGCAACCAACGCAGCGGCAGGGCGTCAGCGTGGAACAACCGCTCGAAACCTTCCATCGCCGCCATCATCGACAGGTTGGCGCCCATGCGGCGGCGCTCGTAGCGTTGCAGCACCGGCAGGCTGGCGAAATCTTCGCCACGCTGCAGAGCCGCCTGCAGCACTGCCGTCAGCTCCGCCACATCCAGCAGGCCGAGGTTGACACCCTGCCCCGCCAGCGGATGGATGCTGTGCGCCGCATCACCGATCAGCGCCAGACCCGGCATCACATAACGCTGCGCATGCCGCTGGCGCAGCGGGATGCAGTGGCGCTGGTCAGCATGCAGAATGCGTCCCAGCCGCCCTTCGATGGCTGCCTCCAGCTCCTGCCGGAACTGTGGATCGTCCAGCGCCATGATCCGCTGCGCCTGCTCGGGCAGTAACGACCAGACGATCGAGCAGTAATGCCCGCCGTCCCGGTCATTGAGCGGCAGGAATGCCAGCGGCCCGCTGGGCAGGAACGACTGCCAGGCGGTATGGGCATGGGGGCGTTCGATACGCACCGTAGTCACCAGGGCATGGTGCAGGTAATCCCACTCACGCATGGCAAAGCCGGCCAGCTCGCGCAGCCGCGAGCGGGCGCCATCGGCGGCTACCACCAGCGGCGCCTGAACAACCTCGCCACTATCCAGTTGCAGACGCCAGCCAGTCGGCTCCTGCAGCAGTTCAGTGACCCGCTGACCGCCCAGCAGGGTCACCGGGGTGCCCGTCAGGCTGTCCAGTACCGCTTGTTGCACTCGCCAGTTCTCGACGATATGACCGAGCCGGTTCTCCCCCAGCATGCCGGCATCGAAGCGGATCTCGCCGGTGCCTTCGCCGTCCCAGACGCACATATGCCGGTAGGGGCTGCGGAATGCCGGGTCGATGCGCGCCCAGGCATCCAGATTAGCCAGAATATTCTCCGAGGCGGCGCTCAGCGCGCTGACCCGCGGATCATAGCCCGAGTCGGTGGCCCGGGCGGTCAGGGGCTGATCCAGCGCCATGGCATCCAGCACCGCGATACGCAACGAGGTATCGGCCAGCGCCCGCGCCAGGGTCGCACCGACCATACCGGCACCGACGATAATCAGATCGAACTGCTGCGCCATGGCGCCTCCACAGGTATTGTCACTCATCCGCGCAGCCCCATGCCCTGGCGGGCGAACAGGCTCTTGAGCGGTGGCAGCAGGTCCAGCACCAGCAGCCCGGCATTGCGGCCGGTCACCAGGGCGCGATTGCGGTTGCTGAACAGTTCGGTCAGATAGTGACTGAAGGCAACGGTGGCTGCCTGGTCGGCATATTGACCATCGACATAGCGTTGCAATATCGACAGCGAACCGGGGTTGCTTTGCTCGCGCGCGGCCTGCTGCAAGTGGTCGGCCAGGGCCATGGCATCGCGCAGGGACAGGTTGAAGCCCTGCCCGGCGATGGGGTGCAGGCTGTGCGCAGCGTTGCCCAGCACTACCAGGTGGGAGCGCACCTGCTCCTCGGCTTCGATCAGGTTGAGCGGATAGCTGGCCCGCTCGCCGACCTTGGTCAGCGCCCCCATGCGAAACCCGAAGGCCGCTTGCAGTCGTTGCAGAAATACCTCATCCGGCAGCGCCGCGACCGCCTCGGCCACATCCACCGGCAGGCTCCAGACCAGCGCGCTGCGCTGACCGGACAGCGGCAACAATGCCAGCGGCCCGCTTTCGGTGAAACGTTCATAGGCCACCCCGGCGTGACCATCGGCAGTGGTGATGTTGGCGATCACCGCCACCTGTTGATAGGGGTTGACCTTGCGGTGAATACCCAGCTGATCGAGCAGGCCGGAACGTCCGCCGTCGGCAATGATAAGCAGGTCCGAGGAAAGCTGCTGCTGACCGTCGGGAGTCTGCACATCCAGCATATAACCGCCGGGCTGCGGCCGGGCATGGGCCACCCGCGCCGGGGCCAGCCATTCGATGGCCTGGTGATCCAGCGAGCCGAGCAGCACCTCGCCCAGCCAGGCGTTCTCGACGATGTAACCCAGTGCCGGCACGCCTTCGTCCGCAGCGTGCATGCGCGCCGAGCCGGGATTGCCCTGATCGGACACATGAATCTGGCGGATCGGCTCGGCCCGCCGGGCCAGCTCGGTCCAGATCCCCAGCCGCTCGAACAGGCGGCGGCTGCCATGTGATAGCGCCGTGGACCGGTTATCGTAGCTTGGCTGCCAGCCGCCCTGGACCGGCGGCTTGGCCTCGATCAGACGGATCTTCCAGCCGGCCTGGCGAGCGCAGTCCTGCAACCCCAGCGCCAGGCTGGCGCCGACCATGCCGCCGCCGACGATATTCAGGCTGATACTCACGCGGGCACGTCCATTGCCGCCCGGGCACGGGCCATCAGCGCCTCGATTTCATCCGCCTCACGCGGGACATTGCCGGTCAGCACATCGTGGCCGTCACGGGTCACCACCACATCATCCTCGATGCGGATACCGATGCCGCGCCACTTGGCCGGCACATCCAGGTTGTCTGCGGCGATATAGATACCCGGCTCGACGGTCATCACCATGCCCGGCTCCAGCACCCGCCACTCGCCGCCGACCCGGTACTCGCCGACATCATGTACGTCCATGCCCAGCCAGTGGCCGGCACGGTGCATGTAGAACGGCCGATAGGCGCCAGCGACGATGAGTTCTTCCAGATCGCCACGCAGCAGGCCCAGTTCCAGCAGCCCGGCGGTGATCACCCGCACGGTGGCGTCATGGGCTTCGTTCCAGTCGCGGCCGGGGCCGATTACCGCAAAGGCGGCGGCCTGAGACTGGAGCACGATGTCATAGATGGCGCGCTGTTCGGGGCTGAAGCGGCCATTGGCCGGGAAGGTGCGGGTGATGTCGCTGGCATAGCAGTCCAGTTCGCAGCCGGCATCGATCAACACCAGATCGCCATCGCGGATCTGACTGGTGTTCTCGGTGTAATGCAGGATGCAGGCATTGCGCCCGGC
>DXBL01000121.1 GCA_019116555.1 Candidatus Pseudomonas excrementavium | reverse complement strand
AGTTCCGTGATTACCGACGCATCTGGCTGCGCCAGGGCGTGCTGCCGATGCTGCACAGGTTGCTGCATGACTTCGGCCTGCCGGCCCAGTTGCTGGCCGGCAGCGATGGCGAGCGGCGCCTGACCAACCTGCTGCACCTGGCCGAGCTACTGCAGCAGAGCGCCCGCGAACTGGATGGCGAGCAGGCGCTGATTCGCCATTTCGAGGAGCTGGTGCTCAACCCCGGCAACAACACCCAGGATGAACAGGTATTGAGGCTGGAAAGCGATGCCGCGCTGGTCAAGGTGGTGACCATCCACAAATCCAAGGGCCTGGAATATCCGCTGGTGTTCCTGCCGTTCATCTGCAATACCCGCCTGACTCAGGGCGACAAGCCGTTGGTCACCCATGGCGACAACGGCACCCGCATCGTACTGCAGCCGACCGACGACGATGTGTTGCGCGCTGATGCCGAGCGGCTGGCGGAGGACGTACGCCTGTTATACGTCGCCCTGACCCGCGCGCGGCATGCCTGCTGGCTGGGCATGGCTGATCTCAAATATGGCAATAACGCCTCATCGGTGCTGCATCGCTCGGCTATCGGGCAGTTGCTGGGCGGCGGCGAGCCGCTGGCATCTTCCGCAGATCTGGCGGCCTGGCTGGCGCGCTGGAATGCGCCGGGAATCGCGCTGCTGCCGGCCCCCGAGGTTGATGAGGTGCCCTACGCGCCGCCGCAGGCTGAGCAGGATGTGCTGAGCGCACGCCAGCCGCAGCGCCGCGCCGCGGAGCATTGGTGGATTGCGTCCTACAGTGCGCTGCGTCCGGGCGAAGTTGCCATCTCGCGCACCCGCAGCGACGATGCCGCGCCGGATAATCCGGCGGCGCAGAAGGCGGCCGATGATGACCGTCGTACGGTATTTCAGCCGCTGCGTCCGGGCGAGACGCCGACCATTCACCGTTTCCCCCGCGGGCCCAACCCCGGCACCTTCCTGCATGGCTTGCTGGAGCTGGCCGGCAACGAAGGCTTTGCTGGCCTGGCTTCACCGGCGGCCTGTGCCCAGTGGCTCAGGCCCCGTTGCGTGCGTCGTGGGCTGGCCGAATGGGTTACCCCTCTGAGCGAGTGGCTCAGTGGGCTACTGAATCGCCCGGTACCGCTGGACGCCGGACCGTTCAGCCTGGCGCAACTGGGGCGGGCGCAATACCAGCCGGAGATGGAGTTCCTGTTTGCCGCCAGCCGGGTCGATGTCAGCGCGCTGGATCAACTGGTGCAGGCAGCCATCGCCCCCGGTGTACCGCGCCCCGAGTTGCCGGCCGAACGCCTGAACGGCCTGTTCAAGGGCTATATGGATCTGGTGCTGGAACAGGGCGGTCGCTATTACGTGGTCGACTACAAGTCCAACTGGCTGGGCGCCGATGCCAGCGCGTATACCACCCAAGCCATGCAGGCGGCGGTACTGGAGCATCGCTACGATCTGCAATATGTGTTCTATGTGCTGGCGCTGCATCGCCAACTGCGAGCCCGCTTGCCTGGCTACGATTATGACCGGCACGTGGGCGGCGCTTTGTACTGGTTTATCCGCGGCAGCGAGGCGGACAACGCTGGCGTCTGGCATGACAAGCCGCCGCGGGCCCTGATCGAATCGCTGGATGCCCTGTTCGCGGGTGCGGCAACGGGCGACGACGCCGAGGAGACGTCCCATGAGCATTGAGCAACTGGATCTGCTGGCGCAACTGCCACCCAGTGAAGCGCAGCCAGCACTGAATACCGACGTGCTGCACCAACTGGAGCAGTGGGTCGAGGTGGGCTGGTTGCGGGCACTGGATCGGGCGCTCGCGGTCTTCCTGCTGGATCTGGCGCCCGACAGCGACCCCCTGGTACTGCTGGCCGCGGCGCTTGCCAGCCACCAGCTCGGGCATGGGCATGTCTGTCTGGACCTGGGCGCCACCTTGCAGGCGCCGGACCTGAGTCTGTCGTTGCCCCCGGAAGGGCAGGAGGCCGGGCTGGATATCCTGCTGCCCTCGCAACTGCTCAGGGGCGTTACCACCCAGGCCTGGTGCGATGTCCTGGCCGCCAGCTCGATGGTCGATAACCAGCCTGGCGGTGAACACTGCGAACGCCCGCTGGTGCTGCATGGCCAGCGGTTGTATCTGCGACGCTACTGGAGCTACGAGCGGCAGGTGGTTGCAGCGCTGGGTCGTCGGCTAGCGGCCCGGCCGGCCTTACCCGCGGGGCTGGAGCAGGGGCTTGAACGGTTATTTGCCGACAGCCGCCAACATCCGGACTGGCAGAAACTAGCCTGTGCCCTGGCCGCGCGCGGCGCGTTCAGCATCATTACCGGCGGGCCCGGTACCGGCAAGACCACCACCGTGGTGCGGCTGCTGGCGCTGCTGCAGGAGCCAGCGGTGATGGCCAGTCAGCCGCTGCGTATCCGCCTGGCTGCACCCACCGGCAAGGCGGCCGCGCGGCTGACCGAGTCCATCGGTCGGCAGGTCGGCAGCCTGCAGGTCAGCGCCCAGGTGCGGGAGCATATTCCCACCCAGGTCGCCACCTTGCACCGTCTGTTGGGCAGCCGACCGGACACCCGGCATTTCCGCCACCACGCGGGCAATCCGCTGGCGCTGGATGTGCTGGTAGTGGATGAGGCCTCGATGATCGACCTGGAAATGATGGCCAGCCTGCTGGCGGCATTGCCGCCCCATGCACGGCTGGTGCTGCTGGGAGACAAGGACCAACTGGCCTCGGTGGAGGCGGGCGCGGTGCTCGGCGACTTGTGTCGGGATGCCGAAGCCGGGCGCTACAGTGACGACACGCGACAGTGGCTGGAGCAGGTCGGTGGGCAATCCCTGGCGGACGCAGAATTGCAGCCAGGGGATGAGCGCCGCTACCCCCTGGCCCAGCAGACCGTGATGCTGCGCCACTCTCACCGGTTCGGTGCGGACAGTGGCATCGGTGAGCTGGCGCGGATGGTCAACCGGGCCGATGCCCAGGCCGCGCGTCAGGTACTGGGGCAGCGGCAGTACCGTGATCTGCACAGCCATCTGGTCTCCGGACTGGAGGATCCGCGGCTGGCGACCATGGTGCTGGGCAGTGCCGCCGGGGCAGCGCCTTTGCCGGGTTACGGAGATTATCTGGCGCTGCTGGCGCAGCAGCGCCCCGCGCCCGACCTGCCCGCCGATGATCCGGCATGGGAAGACTGGGCCAGGGCCGTGCTGGAAGCCTTCGATCGTTTCCAGGTGCTATGCGCGGTACGCAAGGGACCCTGGGGCGTGGAATCGCTGAACCGCCACCTGGCCGACCTGCTGCAGCGGCGGGGGCTGCTGCCGGCGGCGCAAGGCTGGTACGAAGGTCGGCCGGTACTGGTCACTCGCAACGATTACGGGCTGGGGCTGATGAATGGGGATATCGGTATCGCCCTGATGATCAGGGAGCGTCCACTGCACGTCGGCGAGCCGGAGCGCCTGGTGCTGCGCGTGGCCTTTCCGCGCAACGACGGCAGCGGGCGGTTGCGCTTCGTCTTGCCCAGCCGCCTGACCGAAGTGGAAACCGTGTTCGCCATGACCGTGCATAAATCCCAGGGCTCGGAGTTCGCCCACGCCATGCTGGTATTGCCCGACAGCCGCAGCCCGTTGCTGACCAAGGAACTGGTCTACACCGCCATCACCCGCGCCAGCCGCGACTTCACCCTGTTGGAAACCCGCACCGGTGTATTCGAAGCGGCGGTGGCGCAGCCGGTACGGCGGCTCAGCGGGCTGGAGCTGGCCGGGGACGTCAGCTCTCCCGGTTGAAATAGAATGCCAGGGCCGCGAGGGTGAATGCATCTTCGATCTCACCGGCTCTGAGCATCTGGCGCAGGCGTGGCAGGCTGATGCGTTCGATGTCGCGGGCTTCGTCGTCGCGCTGGCCGGGTTCGCTATTGCTGTCGATGCGGGCGAGATACAGGTCCACGGCGGAGGCTAATATGGCCGAGTTGGGCTTGAGCCGTCCCAGCAGGCTCAGTTGCTCTTCCGCGATCAGGTAACCGGTTTCCTCAGCCAATTCCCGCCGCGCACACATCAGGCTGCTCTCACCAGGCTCGCCGTAACCGCGCGGTATCTCCAGCTGCAGTCCGGCGTGGGCCTGGCGCTTGACCCGTAGCAACAGAAAGTCATCCTCGGCAATCTGCGCCAGCACGGCAGCACCATTGCTGGCGTTATCTTCCACCACATAATGGAAGCGACCATCCTGGACCACGCGGAACCAGGGATTCTCATATAGCGTCTTCATTTGATCTCCAACCCCATGAACCGGCGCATGCGGGGATACATGCCGAACCAGTTTCTGCGGGTCATATAGTTCTTGCCGCTGTCGACCATCTTGTCTTCGATATAACCGATGGCCTCGTCGGTCAGATAGCGCACGATTTCCCCTGTGCCGAAGCTGGAGATGAACTCGAACACTTTCAATGGGTATTGAATCAGCTCGATCTCCCGGCGCAGCGATTTGATGCCAATGCTGGCGTCCAGGATGACCTCGGGAATGCCGGTGAGATAGCGGATATCGTCTTGCAGGAAACCCTCATTGGCAACGGCGAACAACGAATTGTAGGCGGGGTCGATGACTTCCGCGCGAAAACGCGGGAAATTACCCAGCCCCCGCGAACGGAAAAACGCCTGCGAATGGCTGTACCATTCCGAGCGGGAAATGATCTTGGCTGCGCCCAGCAGGAACAACTGATAATCGCCGTCATTCTCGAAATAATGCTCGGCACAAGCTGGGTCATCCAGCCGGGTGAATACTTCGTCACGTAGGCTTTCCCTGGCCAGTACCAGGTTCTCCGTTGCCGGACGAACTTCGCGCAGGGCCTTTTGCAGTGTGGTTACCCGATCCTGCATCAGGCGCTGCTGATGTCTGTCCAGCGCATCCTTGCGCGGTGCGCCAGGCAAGCTGGAGAGGATGAAGCTGCCGGGAAGGGCATGATAATACTCCTCCAGACTGGCGTGCTGGGTCATGCCGAATCCGCGAATCACCAGCTTGCCGCTGCCTTCCTCGTTAAGATACTTGATGACATTGGTCTGGCCGATGATCTGGGCAACATCACGATTATCGAGCAGCGCATTGGGCGACAGCACCACGCCATCGGCGAAGGCCAGGCCAGTGAGAAAGCGTTTGCGCACCTCGTTGCCATCCAGGGCGCGTACCGAATCGCAGTTGGACAGCAACAGTTTTTCCTTGAATAGCATGCAGCTCGATCTCCATCGCATAATGCCAATATGATATGGCGCGGTCAGCAGGTTTGGCGATAGTGTCAACCGGAGTGCCTGCCCGCCGCCTTGATCAACGCCTGAAACAGCCGCCGCTGGCGGCGTATTGGCAGCAGGAATTCCGGGTGCCATTGCACCCCGAGCAGGAAGGGGTGGTCGGGGTCTTCGATGGCCTGGATGATGCCATCCAGGTCGCGGCCGCTGACCTGCAGCTGGCGGCCGAGCTGGTTGATGGCCTGATTGTGCAGACTGTTGATCTGCGCCCGCTCGGTACCGAGCAGGCTGGCGAGCCGGCTGCCGGGAACGATATCCAGGGTCTTGAGTGGCAGCACGGTGCGCCGGTGGGAGGTCTTGCGACGCTGGGAGCGCAGCTCCTGGTACAGGTTGCCGCCACGACGTGCATTGAGCAGCTGGGCGCCCCGGCAGATGCCCAGCAGCGGCAGCTGATGAGCCAGCGCATCGTCGATGATGGCCGCTTCCAGCGCGTCCCGCTCGGGATCGTATTTGGGCACCACTTCCGGCTTGGCCGTATACAGAACCTGATCGATATCATGACCGCCGGTAATGACCACACCATCATATCGGCGTTGTTGCCAGGGATCGCCGGGGCGCAGTTGCAGGGGGGCGCCGCCATACCAGCGGATGGCGCAAGCCACCAGGAAACGTGGACCGAAGGCGCCACGCCGTGGCCCGGTTACCGCGATGACCGGCGCTCGGTTCAGGTCCCGCTCAGCCATTGGCGCTCCACTTGTGCTTTCCAGCTGTCCAGTAAACGCCCCAGGCCCTGTTCGAGGTGATGTTCATAGGCGCTGCAGCAGGCATCCAGCCGGGGCCGGTCCGCGGCTAGCGCTTCAACCTGCAGCCAGTCGTTCCAGGCGCTGCCCAGCCCCCAGCCGGGCTGGTCGATCAGGCTGTCGGGCAGGCGGTAGTGCAGGGCGGGGCGGGCCTTGATCAAGGGGTCGGTGGTGGTCGCCAGAACCTGGTCGGCGCTCAGGTGTTTGAACAGCGGCAGCATGTCCAGCGCGCGGTTGCGGGTCGGGTTGGCCAGCAGGTAGTCGGCTATCAGTTGGGTCTGGTCGGGCCAGTACTGCGGGTCTATCAACTGCCTGACATAGGGCGGCGGGTACGGACCGGCAAACGCCGTCAGGCGGCGGGTGAGGCTCAGTCGGGCGCGGGGTGCCAGCCAGTCATACAGACAGGTGAAGGCTTTGAGATAGGCGGTAATGGTGTCGGTGCGCAGATCCGGCAGGTCGGGATTGAATTGCATGCCGAAAGCGCTGATGACACTGCTGGAGGTACCCTGCGCGCCGGCAATCCGCAACAGGTCGATCAGCCCCTCGATCTCACCCAGACGATCCATGGGCAGGGGCGGACTGATCAGTTCCAGTGGGACGACGTCATTGGTGGCCCATTTCAGCAGTTCTTCCATCGAGTTGCGCAGCTCGTCCCCCAGATCGTTTTCCGCACGCTGTTCGCGACCCAGGTCCCGCAACAGGGTGAAATCCAGTTCGACTCGCCAGTCGCCGGCCGGGTCGCCCGGCAGGATGCGCTCGTAACGACTGGTGGTCTGGCTGGGTAGATGCAGATAACGGCTGCAGATGGCAGCCAGTCGGTCGATGTCCAGCCCGCTCATTTCCAGTTCCACTCCGACGCGGCGCAATGTGCCGGCGTCGGTATGACTGCGTGCCGGCAAGGCGAGCGGTGGTGGGCAAGAGGTCATGCACAGTTCCGCGTCTTGCCGTTGAATAAGGTGCTGCTGGGTCTTGGCATTCGCATATCCGGGGGTGGTCTCAGACAAGGTTCGGCATGATAGAATCCATCTGCTCCGCTCCGGCTGTCTCGTCCGGAACATCATTCGGTCGGGTTGGCCGCTGCAACCCTGAACAAGCATTGACCTGTATGACTCAAGGCTAGCCGCTGGCAGTGGCATCGTCCATTTGCTGGCGCGCGGCAAACAGCAGAGCACAACTTAACTTCCTGATAGGTTAACTATGACCAAGAACGCGACGTTTCGGGAAATCGAACGCAAACTGGCGGAAAGTCTGGCGCAACTTGAAGCCAAGAAAGAAGCAGCGCACATCTGTGAAGAACAGGCGTTCAGCGATGAACTCAAGACCTTGATGAAAACGTACCGGCTGTCCGCAACGGATGTGCTGGGAATCATCGAGTCGGCACCCCAAGCGCACTGAACCGGCGAAGGGGGCGCTGTATCTGCCGAACACAGTAGGGTAGGCTTCGCGCGGTTCTTCGGCGACGGCCGTTGGGTTATCATGGGCAGCAGATTGTCATCAAGCGACTAAGGTTAAGCCTGAGTCAGCGTACTCATGCCTACGGGCATTTATCGGCAAGATCTTTTTTTGCCGCCCTTCAGTGTGCTGCTGAATACGACATGCAAGGAGTAATTCCATGGGAACCCAGCCCACGAATGAAACCGACCCCAATGATATCAACCGCAGTGACGATGGTATTCCGGCGCCTTCTGGCGAGGCCAATCTGATCGATACGGATTATGTGGTCGGTCAGGACAACTTTGCCGGTAAGTTGACCATCAACCTGGATATTCACAGCAAGGTCTTTCTGATCTCGGCGGGAACGATTCTGCTGTTCGTGCTATTGACCCTGGCGTTGCAGGACCAGGCGGCCGAGGTCTTTACCGGTCTGCGGGGCTGGCTGACCAGCAAGATGGCCTGGTTCTTCATCAGTGCCGCGAATATTTTCGTGTTGCTGTGTCTGGCGCTGATCGTTTCGCCGCTGGGCAAGGTGCGTATCGGCGGGCGGGATGCAACCCCGGACTATACCTACGTCGGCTGGTTCTCGATGCTGTTCGCTGCTGGCATGGGTATCGGGCTGATGTTCTATGGGGTGGCCGAGCCCATGTCGCATTTCACGGCGGCTTACGATGGTGTCGTGGTTGGCGCCGATGGCGTGCGCACCGACTGGGCGCCCTTGGGTGGCGCTGCCGGTGATGCGGAAGAGGCGGTGCGCCTGGGCATGGCCGCGACCATCTTCCACTGGGGCCTGCACCCCTGGGCCATCTATGCCATCGTTGCGCTGTCGCTGGCGATCTTTTCGTTCAACAAGGGCCTGCCGCTGAGTGTGCGTTCGATCTTCTATCCGCTGCTGGGTGAGCGCATCTGGGGCTGGCCGGGACACGTGATCGATATTCTCGCGGTATTCGCTACCATGTTCGGCCTCGTCACCTCCCTGGGCCTCGGCGCCCAGCAGGCCAGCGCGGGTATGGAGCATCTATTTGGTATTCCCACCGGCAACCTGACCATGGTATTGCTGATCATCGCGATTACCGTGGTGGCGCTATGGTCGGTAGTGGCCGGGGTGGACAAGGGGGTGCAGCAGCTCTCCAAAATCAATTTGATCCTGGCGCTGCTGTTACTGTTCTTTGTGATCGCCTTCGGTCCGACCCTGGATATCTTCAAGGGCTTCTTCGACAACCTGGGTGCCTATGTCAGTTACCTGCCGGCGCTGTCCAACCCGATAGGCCGTGAAGACGCCAATTTCAGCCAGGGCTGGACGGGGTTCTACTGGGCCTGGTGGATCAGCTGGTCGCCCTTTGTCGGCATGTTCATCGCCCGGGTCAGCCGCGGGCGCAGCGTGCGCGAGTTCCTGGTCGCGGTGCTGCTGGTGCCGTCGCTGGTCTCGGTATTGTGGATGACCTCCTTCGGCGGCGTGGCCATCGATCAGGTATTGACCGATAACTTCACCGGGGTGCAGGAGGCGGCGCTGGAGTTGCAGCTGTTCACCATGTTGGGCCAGTTGCCACTGTCGGCCATCACCTCGTTCCTCGGCATCATTCTGGTCATCATGTTCTTCATCACCTCCTCGGACTCCGGCTCGCTGGTGATCGATGCCATCACCGCCGGCGGCAAGATCAATGCACCGGTATCGCAGCGGATCTTCTGGGCGGTGATCGAAGGCGTACTGGCCATCGCGCTGCTGATCGGGGGCGGCCTGGTGGCCCTGCAGGC
>DXBL01000120.1 GCA_019116555.1 Candidatus Pseudomonas excrementavium | reverse complement strand
ACTTTCATCAGGTGAGCGACGGCGGCATCGGCATGCAGCACCGCGGGCAGATCATTCTGGCCCAGTTCCAGATGGGGAATCGCGCCGGCGTCGCCCGGGTAGCTCGCACAGACTTCCACCCGCGATACCAGGCCAGCCCCATGGGCGGCCCGGATGACGCCCAGGGCGCTGCCATGGCCGAAGGTAAGCAATGCCTGGGGCTGGCGATCATGCCGGCGGATCACCTGCATGCCCAGCTTGGCCATGGCGCGGCTGGCTTCCTCGTCACTGGTGTGAATGGCGACCGCGGCATCGGCCAGCAGCGCCGGCACATCCGCCGTCACACCCAGCGGCCGCCGCAGCCGATCCTGCAGCATTCGCAGCGCCCAGCCGAGGTGCTCAGCCGAGGGCCGCGCCGCGGCCAGCAAGGCAAAATCCGCGCTCAGCGCCTGGGGCCAGTCCGCCGCCTGGCCAATGCGCCGGGCTGCCAAAGCAATGCCGTAGGCGGCGGCAATGCCCACGGCAGCCGCGCCCTGCACCGCGCCATCGCGAATGGCTTCGGCTACCGGCAAGGCGTCACGGCATTCGATCCAGAGAGCTTCTTCGGGCAGGTATCGCTGATCGAGGATGCGCAGATTATCACCGCACCACTCCAGGACCTGGGCGCCGCGCTGGTCGGCGCCTTGGGGTTGAAACTGCATGAACGACTCCAGCGGGAAAACGTCATTATACCCAGACGGCCTCGCCCCGTGAGCAAATGTCGCTGCCCGCTGCAAAAGCCAGAGGGTATACTGCCAGCCATACGAAGGACGGAAGGGGCAATCGGCCCCTGGTGAACACACTGAACGCCAGAGCCGGACGCGGGCCAGGCGGATGCAACGAGGGGATCATGATGACGCTGAATGTCGACCGGGCGGAAATCGCCAAATTCGAAGCCCTGGCCAGCCGCTGGTGGGATCGCGAAAGCGAATTCAAGCCGCTGCATGAGATCAACCCGCTGCGCACCAACTGGATCGACGAGAAGTCCGCGCTGGCTGGCAAGGAAGTGCTTGATGTGGGCTGTGGCGGCGGCATCCTCGCCGAGGCCATGGCACAACGTGGCGCCCGCGTTACCGGCATCGACATGGGTGAGGCACCGCTGTCGGTGGCCCGCCTGCACCAGCTCGAATCCGGTGTAGAAGTGGAATACCAGCAGTGCACCGCCGAAGAGATGGCCGAGCTGCATCCGGGCCGCTTCGACGTGGTGACCTGCATGGAGATGCTCGAGCACGTCCCGGACCCCGCTTCGGTGATCCGCGCCTGCGCCACCCTGGTCAAGCCCGGCGGCCAGGTATTCTTCTCGACCATCAACCGCAACCCCAAGTCCTTCGCCTTCGCCATCGTCGGCGCGGAATATGTGCTGCGCATGCTGCCGCGCGGCACCCATGAATATGCCAAGTTCATCCGCCCGGCCGAGCTGGGCACCTGGTCCCGCGCGGCCGGGCTGGACATGCAGGACATCATCGGGCTGACCTACAACCCGCTGCTGCGTCACTACAAGCTGGCCAACGATGTGGACGTCAATTACATGATCCACTGCCAGCGCGGAGCCTGAGATGCTGGACAGCGTTCTGTTCGACCTGGACGGCACCCTGCTGGATACCGCCGATGATTTCCTGGCGATCATCCACAGCATGCGCCAGGATCGCGGCCTGCCGGACTCGCCGCTGCACCTGATTCGCTCGACGGTGTCCGACGGCTCGGCGGGCATGCTCTGCGCCGCCTTTTCCATCACCCCCGAGCACGCCGACTTTGCTGGGCTGCGCGATGACTTTCTGGAGCGCTATCAACGTCAGCTGGCGGTGCATACCCGGCCCTTTCCCGGCGTTCCCGAGCTGCTCGACTGGCTGGATGCCGAAGGGCTACCCTGGGGCGTGGTGACCAACAAGATGAGCTGTTTCAGTATCCCGCTGCTGGAAGCGGTCGGGTTGAGTACGCGCTGCGCGAGCCTGGTCTGCCCGGACCAGGTCACCCACGGCAAGCCGCACCCGGAACCGCTGCTCAAGGCCTGCGCCGAGATGGGCGTTGACCCTGCGCGCAGCGTTTTCGTCGGTGATCATCTGCGCGACATCCAGGCTGGCCAGGCCGCCGGCATGCGCACCGTTGCCGCCCTTTACGGCTACCTGCCGGCGGGCGATGATCCGCAATTGTGGAATGCCAGTTACAGTATCGAGAATGCCGCTGCCCTGCGCCCCTGGCTGGAGCAGCAACGGACCAAGGAGTTTTCCCATGTTTGACTACCGCGCCCCCGCTGACCTGCTGCAAGGAAGAGTGATATTGGTGACCGGTGCCGGCGACGGCATTGGTCGGGCCTGTGCGCTGAGCTGCGCCGCCCATGGCGCGACTGTGGTGCTGCTCGGCCGTACCCTGAGCAAGCTGGAAGCCGTATACGACGAGATCGAGGCCGCCGGCCATCCGCAGCCGGCCATCTGCCCGCTGAATCTGGAAACCGCGGTGGAGAAGGATTACAACGATCTGGCCGACCAGTTGTTCGACACCTTCGGCAAGCTCGACGGCCTGGTGCACAACGCCGCCCAGCTTGGTCCGCGCACCCTGATCGACAGCGTCAAGCACGAGGCCTGGCTGGAACTCATGCAGGTCAACGTGAACGCGCCCTTCTTCCTGAGCAAGGCGATGTTCCCGCTGCTACGCGCCGCGCCGGATGCCTCGGTGGTTTTCCTGTCCTCCACCGTCGGCCGCAAGGCGCGCGCCTACTGGGGGCCCTATGCGGTCACCAAGTTCGCCATCGAGGGTTTGATGCAGGTGATGGCCGACGAGCAGGACGGCACCAGCGAGATCCGCGTCAACAGCGTCAACCCCGGCGCCACCCGCACCGCCATGCGCAAAGCCGCCTACCCCGCCGAAGAGCCGGAAAAGAACCCGGAGCCGGCGGATATCATGCCGGTGTTCCTGTA
>DXBL01000119.1 GCA_019116555.1 Candidatus Pseudomonas excrementavium | reverse complement strand
CGCACCCGCGAGACCATGGACCACGCGGTGGCCTTCGCCGAGACCGGGCACCTGTGTCTGGCCACGCTGCATGCCAACAACGCCAACCAGGCGCTGGACCGCATCATCCACTTCTTCCCCACCGAGATGCATCAGCAGGTGTGGATGGACCTGTCACTCAATCTCAAGGCCATCGTCGCCCAGCAGCTGATTCCGACTCCGGACGGCAAGGGCCGCCGTGCCGCCATCGAGGTGTTGCTCAATACCCCGCTGGCTGCCGACATGATCCGCAAGGGCGAGGTGCACGAGCTCAAGCCGCTGATGGCGCGCTCCAATGAAGTGGGTATGCAGACCTTCGACCAGGCGCTCTACAAGCTGTACAGCCAGGGCGAGATCACCTACGAGGATGCGCTGGCCCACGCCGACTCGGCCAACGACCTGCGCCTGTTGATCAAGCTGGGGTCGGAGACCGATGGCAAGCACCTGATGGGCCGGGCAGTCGACGGCCTGGCACTGGAAGAATCGGAGGATAACCGGCGGTACTGAGACCGCCGGTCACTGCACTCAGGCCTGATACACCAGTCGACCCTGACACAGGGTATGGGTGACCGCGCCCGGTGCGCTCTGACCGATGAACGGACAATTGGCGCCTTTCGACAGCCAGTGCTGGCCGATTTCGCTGGTCACCGCCGGGTTGAACAGGGTGATATCGGCGCTGGCGCCTTCGGTGATCTGCCCGGCCGGCAGGCCGAAGAGACTCGCCGGGCCAGAAGTCAGCCGGGCCAGCAGTGCCGGTAATTCCAGCAGTCCGTCCGCCACCATGGTCAGGGCGAGCGGCAGCAGAATCTCGACACTGCTGATGCCCGGCGCCGAGGCGGCAAAGGGTACCCGTTTGGCCTCCGACTCGTGGGGCTGGTGATGCGAGGCGATGGCCTGGATCACACCAGCCTGAACCGCCTGGCGCAGGGCGCGCCGGTCCGCGCTGCTGCGCAGCGGCGGCATCACGTGCAGCAGACTGGAATAACCGTCCAGGTCCTCATCACACAACAGCAACTGATACATGGCCACATCCGCGGTCACCGGCAGGCCGCGGGCCTGGGCATCGGCCAGCATGTCCACGGCGCGGGCGCTGCTCAGACCGCTGAAATGGGCCCGTACACCGGTCTGCTCGATCAGCAGCAGATCCCGCGCCAGCGCCACGGTTTCCGCGCTTTCGGGAATGCCGATCAGGCCCAGCCGGGCCGCGGTCGGGCCTTCGTGGGCAACACCGCCCTCGGCCAGCGATGGGTCCAGGGGGGTGAAGATCACCGGCAAGTCGAAGCCGGCGGCATATTCCAGCGCCCGGCGCAGGATGCGGTTGCTCTTCATCGGCGCCAGGCCCTGGGTAAAGGCCACGCAACCAGCGTCACGCAGGGCTACCAGTTCGCTGAGGTGTTCGCCATCCAGGCCCTTGGTCAGGGCGCCGATGGGGAATACGCGGGTCTGGGCGGCGCGTTCACTGCGATCCAGAACGAGTTCGGCTACTGCCGGGGTGTCCAGCACCGGCCGGCTGTTCGGCGGGCAGCACAGGCTGGTGACGCCGCCGACGGCCGCGGCGCGGGTTTCACTGGCGATGCTGCCCTTGCGGCCGAAACCCGGCTCGCGCAGGCTGACATTCAGGTCCACCAGGCCGGGGCAGGCGATCAGGCCGCGGGCGTCGATGGTCTGGGCGGCGACGAAGCCTTCGGGCGCCTGACCCAGGGCGCTGATCTGACCGGCATCGATATGCAGGTCGGTGATTTCATCGAACTGGCTGGCCGGATCGATGACCCGGGCGCCTTGAATGGTGATGCGCATGTTCATTGCCCTCCCTGACTGGACTGGCGCTGCGTGGTCTGTCCGGCCATGGCCATGGACATGACCGCCATGCGCACGGCGATGCCGTAGGTCACCTGATTGAGGATCACCGATTGCGGGCCGTCGGCCACCGCCGATTCGATTTCCACACCGCGGTTGATCGGGCCGGGGTGCATCACCAGCGCGTCAGGTTTGGCCAGTGCCAGGCTGTCGCTGGTCAGGCCGTACTGGCGGTAGAACTCGCCTTCGCTGGGCAGCAGGCCGCTCTGCATCCGCTCTTTCTGCAGGCGCAGCATGATTACCACATCCACATCGCGCAGGCCGACGCGCAGGTCGTTGAACACCCGCACGCCGTATTGCTCGATGCCTGCCGGCAGCAGGGTGCGCGGGGCGATGATGCGGATATCCGGACAGCCGAGAATACGCAGCGCCTCCATGTTCGAGCGCGCCACCCGTGAATGCAGGATATCGCCGACGATGGCCACCGACAGCTGCTCGAACCCGGCCCGGTGGCGGCGGATGGTCAGCATGTCGAGCATCGCCTGGGTGGGGTGGGCATGGTTGCCGTCGCCGGCATTGATGATGGCGACGTCAGGGCAGACGTTGCCCGCGATGAAGTGCGCGGCGCCCGAGTCGCCGTGGCGCACCACGAACATATCGGCGGCCATGGCCTCCAGGTTGCGCAGGGTGTCGTACAGGGTTTCACCCTTGCTGGTGGAGGAGGTCTGCACGTCAAGGTTGAGTACGTCGGCGGACAGCCGCTTGGCGGCCAGCTCGAAGGTGCTGCGGGTGCGGGTGGAGTTCTCGAAGAACACGTTGCACACGGTCTTGCCGCGCAGCAAGGGTACCTTCTTGATGGCGCGCTCGCCGACTTCGAGGAAGGAGTCGGCGGTGTCCAGAATCTCGGTCAGCAGTTCACGGGACAGGCCGTCAATGCCGAGGAAATGGCGTAGCTGGCCCTGTTGATTGAGTTGCAGTTGGCTGGATTTCAGGCTCATTGGGCTCTCATGGCTGGGCGACGTTGGTCAGGGTCAGGTGCAGCGGGTCTGGTCCGGCCAATTTTACCCGCTGCCCCGGCGGCAGGGCCAGGCTGGCGCCGAGAATGTCGGCGCGGATCGGCAGCTCGCGGGCTTCGATATCCACCAGGGTGACCAGCGTCACTGACGCCGGCCGGCCATAGTCGAACAGCTCGTTGAGCGCGGCGCGAATGGTGCGGCCGGTCATCAGCACGTCATCCACCAGGATCAGGTGGCGATCATCCACGCTGAACGGCAGCTCCGAGGGTCGCACACCCTGCTGCAGGCCGATCTGGGCAAAGTCATCGCGGTAGAAGGCGATATCCAGCGTGCCCAGGGGGGCATCCGGCAGCCACTGATCGCGCAGCTGCTCGGCAACCCAGACGCCTCCGGTGTGAATACCGACCATGGCGGGGTCGGTGCGCTGGGTGCGATCCAGCCAGGCGGTCAGCTCCTGACCCATGCGCTGCAGCAATGGGCCGACTTCAGGCAATTCGCTCATTCATTCTCCTTTTGGCCTGCCAGCCAGGTTTCCAGTAGCAGGGCGGCGGCCAGGCTGTCGACCGGGTTATCCCGGTAGCTGGCCGGAGCGCCGCGCCCGCTGTCACGCAATGTTTGTTTGGCTTCGAAGGTGGACAGGCGCTCGTCCACGCAGTGCACCGGCAGTTGGAAGCGGCCGTGCAGGCGGCGGGCGAATTTCTCCGCCCGGGCGCTCATCTCGCTGGGGCTGCCATCCATGTTCAATGGCAGGCCGACGATCAGGGCATCGGGTTGCCATTCCTTGAGCAGCGCGCCGATCTGGTCCCAGTCGGGGATGCCGTCCCGGGCACGCAATTCCCTGAGTGGGTTGGCACTGCCGGTGAGAGTCTGGCCGACGGCGACGCCGATCTGGCGGGTGCCGTAGTCGAAGCCGAGCACGCGTTGCAGGGCTGCCGCCATCAGGCATGTCCCGCCTGGCTGGTGAGCAGGCTGAGATCGATGCCCAGCTGGCGAGCGGCCGCGTCCAGGCGTTGTTCGGCAGCGAGCTCGAAGAGGATCTGGTAATCGGCGGGGCAACTCAGCCAGACGTTGTCGGCCAGCTCCTGCTCCAGCTGGCCGGCTTCCCAGCCGGTGTAGCCCAGGGCGACGAAGATGTCCTCGGGGCCGCTGCCACTGCTCATGTCCAGCAGGATGTCCCGCGAGGTGGTCAGCTGCAGCGGGCCGAGATCCAGGCTCGATTCCCACTGTTGCGGGCCGCGATGCAGCACGAAGCCGCGTTCGGACTGCACCGGGCCGCCGTTGAATACCACGCGGTCGCTGACCGCCCGCGGCACGCTCAGTTCGGGCGCGGTCTGTTCCAGCACATCGCCGAGGTTCAGGCCGCTGGGCTGATTGATCACCAGTCCCATGGCGCCGTCCTCGTTGTGCTCGCAGAGGTAGATCACGGTATGGGCGAAACGCGGATCTTCCATGTGTGGCATGGCGATCAGGAAGTGATGTTTGAGATAGCTAGGTAAGGTCTGGGTCATGCGCCATAGTATTGGGCGCGCGGGCGGGAAGGGCAAGAGTACCGCGCGTGGAAGTTGCGTATATCGCCATACCAGTAGCAGAGCGCAGTTTGAGTCCTGGATAGTGCGTAGTGTCACGGTATTGACTAGCCTGAAGGTCGCAACCCGGTGACACGGTTATAAGTACAAGAACAGGAGAGTCACACTATGAGCGCTATATCCGGACTGGATTTCCTGCTTGGTGAAGAAGTCGACATGCTACGCGATTCGGTTGCCAGCTTTGCTGCCAGGGAAATCGCGCCGCGCGCCGCCGAGGCCGATCGCATCGATGAATTCCCGATGGATCTGTGGCGTAAGTTCGGCGACATGGGGCTGCTCGGGCTGACCGTGGCCGAAGAATATGGCGGTGCAGGCATGGGCTACCTGGCGCACATGGTTGCCATGGAGGAAATTTCCCGCGCGGCCGGCGGTATTGGCCTGTCCTACGGTGCCCACTCGAATCTGTGTGTAAACCAGATACACCGTAACGGCAGCGAGACCCAGAAGCGGCAGTTTCTGCCCAGACTGATCTCCGGCGAGCACATCGGCGCCCTGGCCATGAGCGAGCCGAATGCCGGGTCCGATGTGATCTCCATGAAGTTGCGCGCTGACAGGAAGGGCGATCGGTACATCCTGAACGGCACCAAGATGTGGATCACCAACGGCCCGGATTGTGACGTGCTGGTGGTGTATGCCAAGACCGATCCGGCCGCTGGTGCCAGTGGCATGACCGCCTTCATTCTGGAGACCGATACGCCCGGCTTTTCCGTGGCGCAGAAACTCGACAAGCTCGGCATGCGCGGCTCGCATACCGGTGAGCTGGTATTCGAGAACGTCGAAATACCCGAAGAAAACATACTCGGCGGTCTGGGCGAAGGCGCCAGGGTGCTGATGAGCGGCCTGGATTACGAGCGGGCGGTGCTCAGTGGCGGGCCCATGGGGCTGATGCAGGCCGCCATGGATATCGTCACGCCCTACATCCATGACCGCAAGCAGTTCGGCCAGAGCATCGGTGAGTTCCAGTTGATCCAGGGCAAGGTCGCCGATATGTACAGCACCCTGCAGGCCTGTCGTGCCTATCTCTACAGCGTCGGTAAATATCTGGATGCCATGGGCGGTGAGCATGTCCGCCAGGTACGCAAGGATTGCGCCGGCGTGATTCTCTACACGGCTGAAAAAGCCACCTGGATGGCAGGCGAAGCAATCCAGATTCTTGGGGGCAATGGCTATATCAATGACTACCCCACCGGTCGACTCTGGCGGGATGCCAAACTCTATGAGATCGGTGCCGGCACCAGCGAAATACGGCGCATGCTGATTGGGCGTGAACTGTTCAATGAAACCAAGTGACGCTGGTAGCGTAACTGTCAGAAAGAGACGTATCCATGAGCATTCTCAAAAGCCAGATCAATCGTAATGCGCCGGATTATGCGGGGAACTGTGCCGCGATGCAGGCGCTGGTGAGCGATTTGCGTGCGTTGTTGGCGCAGGTTGCCGAAGGCGGCGGGGCCAAAGCCCAGGAGCGTCATCTATCGCGTGGCAAACTGTTGCCTCGCCAGCGTATCGACGCGCTGCTCGACCCGGGCTCGCCCTTTCTCGAAATCGGCCAATTGGTTGCCCATGGGGTCTATGGGGAAGACGTGCCGGCCGCCGGGTTGATTGCGGGTATCGGCCAGGTGGAAGGTATCGAGTGCATGATCGTGGCCAATGACGCCACGGTCAAAGGCGGCTCCTACTACCCCCTGACGGTGAAAAAACACCTGCGCGCGCAAGCTATCGCCCAGCAGAACCGCCTGCCCTGCATCTATCTGGTCGATTCCGGTGGCGCCAACCTGCCGCGCCAGGATGAGGTGTTTCCGGACCGCGAGCACTTTGGTCGGATCTTCTTCAATCAGGCCAACATGAGTGCGCTGGGTATTCCGCAGATTGCGGTGGTGATGGGTTCCTGTACCGCTGGCGGCGCCTACGTGCCGGCCATGGCGGATGAAGCCATCATGGTGCGCAACCAGGCGACCATCTTCCTGGCCGGCCCGCCGCTGGTCCGGGCGGCGACTGGCGAGGTGGTCAGCGCCGAAGAGCTGGGCGGCGCCGATGTGCATTGCAGGACCTCGGGCGTGGCCGATCATTATGCGGAAAACGACGAACATGCCCTGGCGCTGGCGCGGCGCAGTATCGCCAATCTGAACTGGCACAAGCAGGGTCAGCTGAAGTGCCGCGCCCCGGTGCCGCCGCGCTACCCCAGCGCTGAGCTGTACGGCATCATCCCGGCTGATGCGAAGCAGCCGTTCGATGTGCGCGAGGTGATTGCACGCCTGGTCGACGACAGCCAGTTCGACGAATTCAAGGCGCTGTATGGCACCACGCTGGTGTGCGGGTTTGCCCATCTCCATGGTCATCCAGTCGCCATCCTGGCGAATAACGGCATTCTGTTTGCCGAGTCGGCGCAAAAAGGCGCGCACTTCATCGAGCTGGCGTGCCAGCGCGGCATCCCGCTGCTGTTCCTGCAGAACATCACGGGTTTCATGGTCGGCCAGAAGTACGAAGCCGGGGGGATCGCCAGGCATGGTGCCAAGCTGGTGACCGCGGTGGCCTGCGCCCAGGTGCCGAAATTCACCGTCATCATCGGCGGCAGTTTCGGCGCGGGCAACTATGGCATGTGTGGCCGCGCCTATGATCCCCGCTTCCTGTGGATGTGGCCCAATGCACGGATTTCGGTGATGGGGGGTGAACAGGCGGCCGGTGTCCTGGTACAGGTCAAGCATGAACAGGCCGAACGTGCTGGTGACACCTTCAGTGCCGAGCAGGAACAGTCACTGCGCGAGCCCATCCTGGAGCAGTATGAGCGCCAGGGTCACCCGTATTACTCCAGCGCACGGTTATGGGATGACGGCGTGATCGATCCCGCGCAGACCCGTGATGTGCTCGGGTTGGCGATCTCGGCTGCGTTGAACGCACCGGTGCCGCCGACCCGCTTTGGGGTGTTTCGCATGTGAGCACCGTAACAGGGAGCGAAAGATCATGACTGATTTCAATACCATCGAACTGGAATACGGTGCCGGGGGCGTGGCCACGCTGTGGTTGAATCGACCAGAGCGCAACAACGCCTTCAACGCCGAGATGATCAGTGAATTGCTGGTCGCCCTGGACCGGATTGAGGCGGCGGAGGGGCTGCGGTTTATGTTGCTGCGTGGCCGCGGCAAGCACTTCTCTGCCGGGGCCGACCTGGGCTGGATGCAGGCGTCGGCCAAGCTGGATTACCAGGCCAATCTGGCGGATGCCCAGGAGCTGGGGCAATTGATGGCGAGTCTGGCCCAGCTCAGTCTGCCGACCCTTGTGGTGGTCCAGGGCGCTGCCTTTGGCGGTGCGCTCGGACTGATCAGTTGCTGCGACATGGCCATCGGCGCGCAGGACAGTCTGTTCAGCCTTGCGGAAGTGCGTATCGGCCTGTTGCCTGCAGTCATCAGTCCCTATGTCGTCCAGGCTATTGGCCAGCGAGCGACCCGACGCTATGCCCTCACTGCTGAGCGGTTCGGCGGTGAGCGGGCGCAGGAACTGGGCTTGCTTGCCGAGTGTTATCCGGCAGATCGACTGGATCATGCCGCGCAGGAGTGGATCGACAATCTGCTGCTGAACAGTCCGCAGGCAATGGTCGAGACCAAGGCCCTGCTGCAGCAGGTCAAGCACGGCGCGCTGGATGCACAGCTGCGCCGTTATACCGAAGCGGCTATCGCCAGAGTTCGGGTGAGTGCAGAAGGGCAGGAGGGCGTGACGGCTTTTCTGAACAAGCGCAAGCCGGCCTGGCAGCCCGACCCATAGCCGGACAACGGATACGGAACCGCCATGCAATGGCGCCATGATGTAGGACGAACAAAAATGATCAATACCCTGCTTATCGCCAACCGCGGCGAAATCGCCTGTCGGATCATGCGCACCGCCAGGGAGCTGGGCATGACCACGGTCGCGGTACACAGTGATATCGATCATCAGGCGCAGCACGTTCTGCAGGCCGATCTGGCTATTGGCCTGGGGGGCGCCAAACCTGCCGACAGCTACCTGCTGATGGACCGGATTCTGGCTGCGGCGCATGCCAGTGGTGCCCAGGCAATTCATCCCGGCTACGGTTTTCTTTCCGAAAATGCCGACTTTGCCCGCGCCTGCGAAGCGCATGGGCTGATCTTTGTCGGCCCGCCGGCCTCGGCCATCGATGCCATGGGCAGCAAGTCGGCAGCCAAATCGCTGATGGAGCAGGCGAATGTGCCCCTGGTGCCCGGTTACCATGGCGAGGCGCAGGACCTGCAGGCCTTCCTTGATGCGGCGGCAGCGATCGGCTATCCGGTGTTGCTCAAGGCGACGGCAGGCGGTGGCGGCAAAGGCATGAAGATCGTGGAAAGCGCCGCGGCGATGGCCGAGGCCTTCGCATCGGCCCAGCGGGAGGCGCAATCGGCTTTCGGCGATGCGCGTATGCTGGTGGAAAAATATCTACTGCAGCCCCGGCATGTGGAAGTTCAGGTGTTCTGCGATCAGCAGGGGAATGGCATCTATCTGCATGAACGCGACTGCTCGATCCAGCGGCGTCACCAGAAAGTGGTGGAAGAAGCGCCAGCGCCAGGACTGCCCCCCGAATTGCGCCGGGCCATGGGCGCAGCGGCAGTCAAGGCTGCCCAGGCAATCGGTTATGTCGGAGCGGGTACGGTCGAGTTTCTGCTGGATGCGCGCGGCGAGTTCTTTTTCATGGAGATGAATACGCGACTGCAGGTTGAGCATCCGGTCACCGAAGCCATTACCGGACAGGATCTGGTCGCCTGGCAGCTGCGAATAGCCCAGGGCGAGCAACTGCCGTTGACCCAACAGCAGGTTCCGCTCAGGGGCCATGCCATTGAAGTGCGGTTATATGCCGAAGATACCGATAACGACTTTCTGCCGGCCAGCGGCACCCTGAAGCTGTATCGTGAACCCGCTGGCGGTGCTGGCCGCCGGGTGGATAGCGGAGTTGTCGAAGGCGATGTGGTGTCACCTTTCTATGACCCGATGATCGCCAAGCTGATCGCCTGGGGTGAAACCCGCGAAGAGGCGCGTCTGTCGTTGCTGAACATGCTCCGTGAAACGGTGGTGGCAGGCGTGCAGACCAACCTGTCATTCCTCAGCCGCATTCTGGCTCATCCGGCCTTCGCCCGGGCTGAGGTCGATACGGGGTTCATCCCCCGTCATGCCGAGCAGTTGCTGCCTGCGGCGGAGCCGCTTGATGACCGGTTCTGGCATACCGCAGCGAAGGCCTGGCTGCTGGCCAGACCGGTACGCTCCGCCGCCACCGCCGCCACCGCCGGCCCCTGGGCTGAGCTGAACAGTTGGCGCGCAGGCTTGCCGGCCCGGAGTCGAGTGCACCTGCGTTGCGCTGATCTGGATCGGTCCTTCGCCGCTGTCGATGTGAGCGGCTGCAGCTATGATCCGGCCACCCGGACACTGCTGCTGACCGATGGCCAGCAGAGATGTCGTTACCCCTTGTTGGTTGGAGGGCAGGTCTTGTACCTGCAATGGGCAAACACCTGGCAGCGTATCGAGCCATTCGATCCGATTGCCGAGGTGGAACACTCCCAGCAGCACGCCGGCGGCTTGCAGGCACCGATGAACGGCAGCGTGGTGCGGGTGATGGTCGAACCTGGCCAACAGGTCGAGGCCGGTGCGGTGCTGCTGGTGCTTGAGGCAATGAAAATGGAACACAGTATCCGCGCCGCTGAAGCCGGACGGGTGAAAGCGGTGTTCTGCAGCGAAGGCGAACTGATTGCCGATGGTACGCTGCTGGTGGAGATGGAGGACGCGCCATGAGCCTGCCGACCGCAGTCACCTTGAAGGAAATGGGCCCGCGCGATGGTCTGCAGAACGAGGCCCGGGCAATCAGCCGCGCTGACAAGGTCAGGCTGGTTGATGACCTGAGCCGCGCTGGATTGAGCCATATTGAGGTGGGCAGCTTCGTCTCACCCAGGTGGGTACCGCAGATGGCCGGCTCCCAGGCGGTATTCGCCGACATCGAGCGGCGTAGCGGCACTGTCTATGCGGCCTTGACCCCCAACCTCAAGGGCTTCGAGCTAGCCTTGCAGGCAGGCGCCGACGAAGTGGCGATATTTGCCGCCGCTTCCGAGACCTTCTCCCAGCGCAATATCAACTGTTCGATCAGCGAGAGCATGCAGCGCTTCGAGCCGGTAATGAGCGCTGCGGCCAGTGCTGGCATCCGGGTGCGTGGCTACGTCTCCTGTGTGCTGGGTTGTCCCTATGAGGGCGAGATTCCTGCCAGCCAGGTGGCCAGTGTCGCTCGTGAGCTGCATGCCATGGGCTGTTACGAAACCGTCCTGAGCGACACCATCGGCACGGGTACGCCCGGGGCCACACGCAACCTGTTTGCCGTTGTAGCGCGGGATATTCCCCGGGAGCATCTGGCCGGTCATTTCCACGATACCTACGGGCAGGCGCTGGCCAATATCTATGCCTCGCTGCTGGAGGGCATCAATGTTTTCGACAGCGCGGTCGCCGGACTGGGCGGCTGCCCCTATGCCAGCGGCGCCACCGGCAATGTGGCCAGTGAAGATGTGCTGTACATGCTCCAGGGACTGGGCATTCACACCGGTATCGACCTGGACTTGCTGATCCAGGCGGGTAATCGCATCAGTGCCGTGTTGAACAGACCCACCGGATCCCGTGTTGCCCGGGCCAGGCAAGCCGATCATTGA
>DXBL01000118.1 GCA_019116555.1 Candidatus Pseudomonas excrementavium | reverse complement strand
CATGCGCAGCCGCGTCAGCACCTCCAACCCGTCATCGGCGCCCAGCCGCAGATCGAGAAAACACAGATCGAACACCTGTCCCTGGACCAACGCCTGGGCCTGATCGCCGGAGCTGGCCGTGGCGACCGTGTAACCCTCATCCTCAAGACAGTAGCGAAAGGTGCGCAGAATGGCCGGTTCGTCATCGACCAGCAGAATGCGGCCTTCTTTATCGGGTGTCTGCATTGTCCGCTCCGTTTGCTGCTTCTGTCTGATTAGTCACCGGTACGTCGTGCAAGTTGCACGAAACTTTCTGTTCGTTTCTGCATTTTGCACGACAAGCTCAATCTAGCCATTTATTTAAGAACTTGATTTATAAAGGAATAATGTTGACGAATAAGTTGGCATGACTGCTGCAACGGTATCAGCGAAAGGCCACTCGGGCCGCCGAAGAGGAAATCACTATCATGCATGCCTTGAAGAAACTTGCCATCGCTACCGCCACCGTAGGGGTTATCGCCTTGAGTCCAATGGCGGCGTACGCAGAGGACGGTGATATGAGCCGTCAACTGACCGAAGCGCGTCAGGAAGGCTCGGTCTGGACCGCCTTCGCCTTGAACCGTCACCTCAGCCCCTTCAGCATTGATGTAGAGATCGAGAACGGCGTCGCCGTGCTCACCGGTGAGGTCGAATCGGAGGTCGATCGTGATCTGGCCGAACAGGTAGCTCTGGGAGTGGAAGGTATCCGTGAAGTGGATAACCAGCTCAAGGTCGAAGGCGAAACCGCTGACCGCAACGCTACCGGTGACGGCGAGCGCAGTTTCTCCTCGCGCTTCAATGATGCCACCACCACGGCCACGGTGAAGTCGAAATTGTTATGGAATCGCAACACCGAAGGGCTGGATATCAACGTCGACACCCAGAACAGCGTGGTCACGCTCAAGGGCACCGCCGATACCTCTGAAGCGAAGGAGCTGGCCGAGCGACTGGCCCGCAATACCGAAGGTGTCCGTCAGGTCGACAACCAACTGCAGGTCAGCGCCGAAGCCGGTACGGCCGACAAGGCGAAGGGCAAGGCGGATCAGGCAGGAGCGGCCATCAGCGATGCCTGGATCAGCAGCAAGGTGAAATCCAGTTTCCTGTTCAACAGCAGTCTGGATGGGCTGGATATCTCCGTGGATACCAAAGGCGGCCAGGTAACGCTGGGCGGTCACGTAGCCACGTCGGCAGAGAAGGATCTGGCCGTTGAAGTCGCCAAGGACATCCGCGGCGTGCAAGGGGTCAATGCCGATTCACTGCGAGTCGGAAACGAAAGCTGAGTTCGGCGTCAGCCCCGCTGACGCCCTGCATCGCTTTTTAATCAATCGAGGAGAATTGCCATGTTAAGTTGGGCTATCACCTTCCTGATCATTGCCATCATCGCCGCGGTTCTGGGGTTTGGTGGTATCGCGGGCACCGCTACCGGGATCGCCAAGATTCTGTTCATCGTCTTCCTGGTGCTCTTCATCGTGTCCTTCATCATGGGTCGTCGACCCAAGCTATAGGGCACAACAACTCAAGCGCAAAACTCAAGCCGGCCACTTTTGTGGCCGGTTTTGCATTCCGGTGCCGTCAACCCAATGGACCGCCTTCCGGAAACCGCACCCTGACCCGCAGACCACTCAAGGCGCCCTGTTCCAGGCTGATCTCGGCACGGTGCGCACGGCAGATTTCGCCGACGATGGCCAACCCCAGACCGCTGCCGTCGCTGGCGTGACGGTAGAAGCGCTCGAAGACCCGATTGCGCTCCGCTTCCGGGATACCCCGGCCGGTATCCTCTACCTCCAGACAGGCGGGTGAGGTCAAGCGCAGCACAATCTGCCCACCGGGTGGTGTATGCGCCAGGGCATTGTCGATCAAGTTGCCCAGCAGTTCCTGCAACAACGTGGGTTCGCCCCATACGGTAAAGGGCTGTACTACCTCCAGCGCCAGTTCAATACCCCGCTCATGGGCCAGCGGCACCATGGCCATGGCCACATCCTGAACCAGCGGTTGCATGACCACGTACTCGGCGCTGCCGTCCGCCACGGCGCGGGCGCCACGCTCGATACGGGCCATGGATAGCAGCCGGTTGGCCAGCGCGATGGTGCGGTTGGTACTGACTTCGGCGTCGCGCAGGGCCTGGCGCCAGTCCTCCGGTTCGGCGGAGCGCAGGCCGAACTCGATACGGGCCTTCAGGGCCGCCAACGGGGTGCGCAGCTCATGGGCGGCTTCGGCATTGAAGTCGCGCTGACGCTCAAAGTTTTCCCGTAACCGTCCGGTGAGGTGATTGATGGCCTCCACCAACGGAATGATCTCCCGTTGCAGCCCGTCGGTCCCTATGGGGCTGAGGTTATCGCTGCGCCGATTGGCCACCTCGTCTTTCACCCGGCGCAATGGGCCCAGTGCTGCGTTCACCGTCAGATAGGCGAGCAGCAGCGCGCTCACGCTCAACACACTCAGGTTGACCAGCGAGCGTTGCAGCAGATTACGCGCCATGCCTTCGCGTGCATTCAGTGTTTCGGCAACGCGGATTTCAGCCATGCCCTGCAACTCGCCGCCGCTGACCGGTTGCAACAGGCTGACCACCCGCACGCCTGTGCCCCGATATTCCGCGTCGTAGAAGCGTGCCAGGGCGGGATAATCCGCGGTCATTGCCGCCCCGTCAGGCGGCGGGGGTAAATCTTCATAGCCGGAGATGGGGGCGCCCTGCAGATCCAGTACCTGGTAATACAGCCGGCCGGTTATATCGTAGGCAAAATTGTCCAGAGCGATGTACGGCACATCGACCTGAAGCTGGCCATTCGCATCGAACAGCCGTTCGGCAATGGCCCGGGCCGATGACAGCAGGGACCGGTCATAGGCGGTATCCGCGGCATTTCGCGCATTCCAGTAGGAAACGGAAGCTGCCACTATCAGCAGCAGGCCCAGCATCAGCACCAGCCGTACCATCAACCGGCGACGCAGACTTCCGGCGCTGCGGCTATGCCTCACTCCTGAGCTTCCAGCAGGTAGCCCAGGCCACGAAAGGTGACGATGCGCACATTGCTGCCTTCCAGCTTGCGCCGCAGCCGCGATATATAGATTTCAATGGCTTCAGGACTGGCGTCCTGATCCAGACCGAACACCTTGCTCGCCAACTGCTCCTTGTTGAGCATCCGCCCCGGTCGGGTTATGAGATTTTCCAGTACGGCATGTTCCCGCGAGGGGAGCTGCAGGGCGTCGTCATTCAGCGTGAAGCGCCGATCAGTCAGATCATAGATCAGTGCTCCACAGCGCTGTTGTCGCTCGCCACCCATCAGGCTGCGGCGCAACAAGGCATTGACTCGGGCTTCCAGTTCACTGAGCTCGAAAGGCTTGGCCAGGTAATCGTCGGCTCCCAGATTCAGCCCCCGTACCCGGTCACCCACCTCGCCACGGGCGGTCAGGATCAGCACCGCCAGGGTCTGACGCCGCTCACGTAGCTGACGCAACACCTCAAAGCCGTCCATGCGCGGCAAGCCGACATCGAGAATGGCGAGGGCGTAATCCTCACTGCGCAACGCCAGGTCGGCAGCCACGCCGTCATGCAGGGTATCCACTGTCCAGCCGCCGGCCTTGAGCGCACGGGTCAGGCTATCAGCCAGTTCCGGATCGTCTTCCACCAACAGAATGCGCACCGACTCCCCCTTCGATCGTTTTGGCGAGTGTACACCGCCCATCGACACTGACGAAGGTTGCGCCTCGATCAGTTGAAGATGACAGGTTGATGAAAGGTTGCGGTATTAGGCTGCGATCGCTATCCCGAATCAACTGTTTCCGTGAGCGCAAAGCGTTCCTACAAGAAAAACAATGGAGAAACTGATGACAATCAGTACCCCCGCCGCGTTGCTGCGCGCAGCCCCCTTGGCTCTGCTGGTCGTTCTGCCGACGACCCAGGCACAGTCCGCGGACGACGGCTTCCTCGCTGGCAGCAAGGCCAGTCTGGAAATGCGCAATATCTATTACAACCGCGATTATCGCGAAGACGACGGCCAATCCAAGCGCGAAGAATGGGCGCAGGGCTTTCTGCTGCATCTGCAGTCGGGCTTTACCCGTGGTCCGATCGGCTTCGGTCTGGACGCGCAGGGACTGCTCGGCGTCAAGCTGGACTCCAGCCCTGATCGCACTCGCACCGGCCTGCTGCCCCGCCATGATGACGGTCGGGCCGCCGATGAATACGGCAAGCTCGGGCTGACCGCCAAGGCGCGGGTATCCCAGTCGGAATTGCGGGTAGGCACATTGATGCCGATGCTGCCGAGTCTGAAACCGAACAACAGCCGCATCCTGCCGCAGACCTTCGAGGGCGGCATGCTCGATATCGGTGAGTTCGACGATCTGGATATTTCCCTGGGTCGACTGACCAAGACCAAACTGCGCGATTCCTCGGACGCCGAGGATATCCTGCTCAACAGCAAGAACGGGCGCTTCGCCGGCGTTGCAGCTGATCATTTTGATTGGGTCGGGGCGGATTATCAGTTCACCCCCGGCCTGGCGGGCAGTTATCACCTGGCACAACTGGATGATATCTACCGCCAACAGGTCATGAGCCTGAGCCACCGCCAGGCCCTGGGTCACGGCAATCTGCGCGCGGAACTGCGCGTGGCGCTGTCCGATGACCAGGGTGCCTCCCGCGCCGGGTCCATCGACAACCAGGCCTGGCAAGGGGTGCTGGGGTACAGCCAGTCGGGGCACCAGCTGGCGCTGTCATTGCAGAAGATGCGCGGCGACAATGCCTTTCCGTATATCGAAGGCAGCAATCCGAATCTGGTCAATTTCGTGCAGGTCAACGACTTTGCCGAGGCCGGCCAACGCTCCTGGCAGCTGCGTTACGACTATGACTTCGCCAACCTGGACCTGCCCGGGCTGACCTTCATGACCCGCTATACCAGCGGCGATGACGCGGAGCTGGCTGGGGGCGGTC
>DXBL01000117.1 GCA_019116555.1 Candidatus Pseudomonas excrementavium | reverse complement strand
CATCGAGTACCGCCTGGCGCCCGGCCTGCAATGCCTTTTGGCATAGCACACCGGTCATTGCCGGCTCGCGCAGCAGGTTGGCGCTGCCTGGAGCCAGATCAAGGTGATGCACGCCGGGCAAGGGATCGAGGGGAACCGCCAATCCCAGGTCGCGCAGATCCAGGGTGGCGCCGAGCTGCCGGGCCATGACACTGATTGCCGCTCCGCCGTTGGCGAAATTGCGCAACATCTGTCCGGTCACCGCCTGCGGCACCGTGGACACGCCTTCAACCGCCACGCCATGATCGCCGGCGAATACGCTGATCCACACCCGCTCCAGCTGCGGACGGGCATTACCCTGCCAACCAGCCAGGCGGATCGCCAATTGCTCCAGGCGGCCGAGGGCGCCCTGCGGTTTGGTCAATTGTGTCTGGCGCTGCTGCGCCTGCTCCAGCGCCTGACGGTCGATCTGCGCCACTGCGTCCTGCCACCACTCTGTCATGTAGTCCTCGTTCAATTTCAATCGACTCCCTTGAGCAGCATCGGCAGCCCAGCCACGCAGAACTGCACCCGGTCACTGCGACTGGCCAGGGCCTGGTGCAGCCAGCCGGCCTCATCCACATAACGGCGGCTCAGCTCACCCATGGGCACCACGCCGAGGCCGGTTTCGTTGCTGACCAGAATGATACGCCCCGGCAGATCGTCAAGGACATCCAGCAGCGCCTGCCGCTCCCGCTCCAGGCACTGTGCATCTTCGTGCAACAGCAGATTGGTCAGCCACAAGGTCAGGCAGTCCACCAACAGACAACGGTCCGCAGCGGCCTGCTCACCCAGCACCCTGGCCAGGGCCAGGGGTTCCTCGATCAGTTGCCAGTCGGCTGGCCGTCGTGCGCGATGGTGGGCGATGCGTTGGCGCATCTCGTCGTCCAGCGGCTGGCTGGTAGCGATGTAGGTCACCGCCAGGCCGGCGTCCTGGGCCAATTGCTCGGCCAGCCGACTCTTGCCGGATCGGGCACCACCAAGTATCAATTCAATCAATTAGTTATCCCACACAGCGCAAGTAATTTATCAGTATCCAGATGCGCATTGATCAGGTCGGCAAGACGGTCGATATCCCGTTCGCGCAGCGCCACATAATCCAGCTCGCGGACTCCGCTCATGCCCGCCCAGCCAAGCAGTCCGGCGCTCGCTTCCGGTGCTTCGAACACACCATGCAGGTAAGTCCCGGCGATCTGCCCATCGGCACTCAGCACGCCCTCCAGACTACCATCATCCAGCCGGATCAACGGCGCGGCCAAGGCCGGCCCAATGCTGACCCCGGCATGAATCTCATAGCCCCGCACCCGCGCCCCGCTTGCCAGCAATTGGCCCTCGACCCGGGTCAGGCGTTTTTCATTGGTCAGTTGGGTAGCGAGATCCAGCAAGCCCAGCCCGTCACTGCGCCCAGCTGGCCCTTCCAGCCCGAGCGGATCACTGATCTCCCGACCGAGCATCTGCAAGCCGCCGCAGATACCCAGCAGCTTGCCACCGTAACGCAGGTGCCGGTGGATTGTCGCATCCCAGCCCTGGGCGCGCACGTATGCCAGATCGGCGCGTACGCTTTTCGAGCCAGGCAGGATAATCAGATCCGCCGGTGGCAAGGGCTGGCCCGGTGCGGCGAAGCGCAGATCGACCTGCGGATGCAGGCGCAGCGGATCGAAGTCGGTGTGATTGCTGATACGCGGCAGCACCGGGATCACCACCCGCAGTTGCTCCGCTGCGCTGTCCGCCTGGCGCGTATCCAGCGCATCCTCTGCCTCCAGATGCAGATCATGCACATAGGGCAGCACACCCAGCACCGGCACTCCAGTGCGCTGCTCCAGCCAGTCCAGCCCCGGCTGCAGCAAGGCCAGATCCCCACGAAAGCGGTTGATGACGAACCCCTTCACCCGCGCCCGCTCGCTGGCAGATAGCAGCTCCAGGGTGCCCACCAGATGGGCAAATACGCCGCCGCGGTCGATATCGGCGATCAGCAGCACCGGGCAATCCACTGCCTCGGCAAAGCCCATGTTGGCGATATCGCCCTGGCGCAGGTTGATTTCCGCTGGCGAGCCAGCACCTTCCACCATCACCACCTGGAAGTCACGGCTCAGACGCGTGTGGGAGGCCATGACCGCCTGCATGGCGGTCGGCTTGTAGGCGTGGTAGGTGACGGCATTCATGTTACCTACAGGGTGACCATGGATGATCACCTGCGAACCGGTATCGGTGTTGGGTTTGAGCAGCACCGGATTCATGTCGGTATGCGGCTCGAGTCCAGCAGCGGCTGCCTGCACTGCCTGGGCACGACCGATCTCACCACCATCAACGGTCACCGCTGCATTCAGGGCCATGTTCTGCGGCTTGAAGGGGGCGACCCGCACGCCCCGGCGCCGCAACCAGCGGCACAATGCGGTGACCAGCGTGCTTTTGCCGGCATCGGAGGTGGTGCCCTGAACCATCAAGGTGCTCATGCTCTGCTGCTCCCCATTCGCATCACTTCATTGAATGCCTGCTCCAGCCGCTGCCATTGCGCTGCACTGGCGGGCAGACCGATGCGCAGCCCAGCGGGCTGCCGATACCAGCGCAGCAGTATGCCGCGCTCTGCCATCTGTCGGTACACCCCGGCCACATCGACATCGGTCACCCACTGGAACAGCTCGCAGCCCCCCGCCGGGGGCAATCCGCAGCGGGTCAACAGTTCCTGCAAACGCACCGCGTCCTCCTGCAAGCGCAGCCGCCAGGTCTGCTGCAGTGAGTAATCCGCCAGGACCGAGTACCCCACAGCCCGCGCTGGCCCGCTTACAGCCCAAGGCCCCAACAACGCCCCTAGCGCGGACAACAGTGACGGTTCAGCCAGCACAAAGCCAAGGCGGATTCCCGCCAGGCCAAAGAACTTGCCCACCGAGCGCAGCACAATCAACCCCGCCCGGTCGGCACAGTCCGCCAGGCTGCAGGTGGGTTGCGCATCGGCAAAGGCTTCGTCAACCACCAGCCAGCCTCCCCTTGCTGCCAGCCGGGCGTGCCAATCGAGCAGTGTGGACCGGTCCAGCACGCGGCCGGTGGGGTTGTCCGGATTGACCAGTACCACCACGTCGAATACGGGCGCGGCCGTCTGCTCATCCAACATGGCAGACAGTTGCTGCGCGGTCAGCGACTGCACCTGATGCCCCTGGCTCTGCCAGGCATGCTGGTGCTCGGCATAACAGGGACCGATGATCGCTACCCGACAGGGTGCCCGCAGCCGGGGCAAGGCCTGGATCGCGGCCTGGGAGCCGGCTACCGGCAGTACCGCCGATGCGCCGTAGTAATCGCAGGCGGCAGCTTCCAGGCCATCATCCGCTTCGGGCAGGCGCATCCAGGCGCTGGCCGGAATGGCTGGCAGCGGCCACGGCCAGGGAGCCAGCCCGGTTGACAGGTCCAGCCACTGCTGCGGCGGCATGCCGAACCGGGTGGCGGCTTCCAGCAAACGGCCGCCGTGCTCAAGCATGCCACACCGCCCCGAAGGCCAAGGCCACCGCCAGCCACAACCAGACGCCCCCTCGCACCAGGCGCAGTGCGCGGTCAATATCATCTGCGACTGCTGGCCAACCGGCGCCCAACAGCGGACGCTCATGCAGCTCGCCATGATAGATCGCCGCCCCGCCCAACCGCACATTCAACGCGCCCGCCCCAGCCGCCATGACCGGCCCGGCGTTCGGGCTATCCCACTGCGGCGCCTGCCGACGCCAGCAGGAGCAGGCCTGGCGCGTGTTGCCCAAGAGCGCATAGGTCAAGGCCACCAGTCGGGCCGGCAGCCAGTTGAGCAGGTCATCGAGCCGCGCCGCGGCCCAGCCAAATCGCTGGAAGCGGTCATTGCGATAGCCCCACATGGCATCCAGGGTATTGGCCAGGCGATACAGCACTACGCCCGGCGCACCCAATACCGCGAACCAGAACAGCGCGGCGAATACCGCATCGCTGCCATTTTCCAGTACCGATTCGGTGGTGGCAGCGGCGACAGCAGTGGCATCCAGCTCGGCCGTCTGCCGGCTGACCATATAGCTCACCAGGTGGCGCGCCTGCGGCAGATCGCCTACCCGCAATGCCTTGGCTACGGGCTGAGCATGCTCGCCGAGGCTGCGCAGACCGGTGGCCAGATACAGCAGCAGTACCGAGAACAGCCAGCCAATCTGCGGCAGGCTGGCCAACGCCCAGGCCAACAGCGTCAGCGGCATCACCATCAGCAGCCAGGCGAGCAGCCCGCGCCATTGACGCCACTCGCCACGGTTCATCTCCCGCTCGAGCGCATCAGCTATTCGCCCGAAGGCTATCAGCGGATGCGCTCGTCGCGGCTCACCCAGCAACCGATCCAGCAGCACCGCCAGCGCCATCAACAGCCCTGTCACCATCGCGATCTCTGGCGCTGCTGTTCACCCATCCTGCTGCCCCCAGCCATCGGTGAACAGCAGTTGAGCCAGCGGCTGTTCCTCGCTCCAACCCTGCTCAACCAGCATCGGGCGCGGATAGAACTCGGCCACCGGACCGAGGCAGAGAATGGCCACAGGGCGTGCCCCTTGCGGCAGGTGCAGCAACGCGCCCAGCGCCTGCGGGTCGAACAATGATACCCAGCCCATGCCCAGCCCCTCGGCGCGGGCTGCCAGCCAGAGGTTCTGGATGGCGCAGGCAACCGATGCGAGATCCATTTCCGGCAACGTGCGGCGGCCAAACACGTGCCGCTCGCGCCCGTCCGGCAGCGCCGCCACCAACAGCTCGGCGCAATCGAGGATGCCTTCGACCTTGAGCTGCATGAATTCGTCGCCACGCTCACCCAGCGCCTCGGCGGTGAGCAGCCTTTCCTGCTCCACCAGTTGGGCGATATCCCGGCGCAGCGCCGGCCGGGTAATCCGAATGAAACGCCAGGGCTGCATCAGCCCGACGCTCGGCGCCTGGTGGGCGGCCTGCAGCAAGCGACCGAGCAGTTCCGGGGCGACCTCGCCGCCGATGAAATGGCGCATGTCCCGGCGCTCGCGGATGGCGCGGTACACTCCGGCCCGCTCGTCATCGGAAAAGCCATGCCCGCTCATGGACGAAACAGCTCTGCGGCGGCCACTGGATTGCCCGGCAGGTAGAAATGGATATAGGACGCCGTCAGCCGGCCGATACGCCATACCCGTTCGGCGGTGCGCCGGTAGTTCGGGCACTCACCCTGGGTCAGCGGTTCCAGCGCGCACTCCAGCACAGAGCGATGGTAGGTATGGCCACGCAGGGTGCCTTCGGGTAAAGCAACCTCCTGCAATGCCAGGGCAGCGAGCCGACCTTGCATCTGCGCCGTGGCGGGTAGCAGTCCCACCAACTCGCCCCGCGCACCTTCGGCATCCGCCAGTGAATTGCATAGATAGAGCATGCCGCCGCATTCGGCATGAATCGGTTTGTCCGCATCATGGTGAGCGCGGACGGCGGCCAGCATCGACTGGTTGCCCGACAAGGCCTCCAGATGCAGCTCCGGATAGCCTCCCGGCAGATACAGGCTGTCCACCTCCGGCAGTTGGCTGTCAGCCAATGGCGAGAAGAAAGTCAGCTCCGCGCCCAGACTGCGCAACAGATCCAGGTTGGCCTGATAAATGAAGGCAAAAGCCGTATCTCGGGCCACGCCGATCCGTACCCCGGCCAGCAAGGGCGCGACCGGTGGCTGCAACGCGGCAGCGAAGCTCACCGGTTCGGGCAGGCGAGTGTCGGCACTCTGCTCCAGCGCATCGGCGGCTGCGTCCAGTCGCGCATCGAGATCCGCCAGCTCTTGCGCCTGCACCAGCCCCAGATGTCGGCTCGGCAGTTCCACGGCGGCATCCCTGGGCAGCGCGCCGAACCAGCCCATCCCCTCGCCCAGGCTGTCACGCAGGATCTCACCATGCCGGGCGCTGCCAATGCGGTTGGCCAGCACCCCGGCAAATGGCAGGTCCGGCTGGAACGTCGCCAACCCATGGGCCAGCGCGCCGAAGGTCTGGGCCATGGCCGCCCCGTCGATCACCGCCATGATCGGCACGCCGAAGCGGCGCGACAGATCCGCTGCAGAGGGCGTACCATCGAACAACCCCATGACGCCCTCGATCAGGATCAGGTCCGATTCCTGCGCCGCCTGCCATAACAGCCGGCGGCTCTCCTCTTCCCCGACCATCCACAGGTCCAGCTGATACACCGGCTGGCCGCTCGCCCGCTGCAGGATCATCGGGTCGAGAAAGTCCGGCCCGCACTTGAACACCCTGACCCGCTTACCATTGCGGCTGTGCAGCCGCGCGAGCGCGGCGGTGACCGTCGTCTTGCCCTGTCCCGAGGCAGGCGCCGCGATCAGCAATGCCGGACATTGTGCACTCATCAGAACTCCACTCCCTTCTGTGCTTTGATACCCGCCTTGAAGGCATGCTTGACCACACCCATCTCGGTCACGGTATCGGCTGCCTCGACCAGTCCAGGCGGTGCACCGCGCCCCGTCACTACCACATGCTGGTGGCTCGGGCGGGCGGCGATATCGGCCAGCACCTGATCCAGCTGCACATAGCCGTATTTGAGCGCGATATTCAGCTCATCGAGAATCACCAACGCCACCCTCTCATCGCGCATCAGTTCCACCGCTACCGCCCAGGCCGCCTGCGCCTTGGCGATATCGTCCTGGCGGTCCTGGGTTTCCCAGGTGAAACCGGCACCCATCACGTGATAACGCACCTGCTCCGGGAAACGCCGGAAGAAATGCTCCTCCCCGGTGCTGGCAGCGCCCTTGATGAACTGGACAATGCCAATCTGCATGTCATGGCCCAGGGCACGCGCCGCCATGCCGAAGGCAGAGCTGCTCTTGCCCTTGCCGTTGCCGGTCAGCACCAGCAGCAGTCCGCGCTCCTCGCGGGCCTGGGCAATCTTCTCATCGACCACCGCCTTCTTGCGTTGCATGCGCTGGCGGTGGCGCTCATCCCGTTCGGTGGATTCGCTCATGCCTGGCGGCCCTCGGCGACCCGCTGACGGGCCAGCAGCTGCCAGCCAAGGTAGAGCACCGCAGCGATGGCCACATAGAAGGCCAGTGAGCCGAGGTACTTGGGATAGTAATTCGCCAGACGCTCGACGGTGCCGAGTACCGTCGGGTCAGGGTAGCGTCCGGACAACCAGTAGAAGCCGCCACTGGAGAAGGTCTGGCAGACCAGCGCACTGGCAGCCATGACTCCGGCCAGCACCAGCAGACTGATCGGCTGTTCACGATGCCAGCCAGCGTACAGCCGACCGCCCAGCCACAGCGAGCCATAGGCAGGCAGCAGCATCCAGTAGGCCAGCGTCATGCAGTGATGCCCTGCGCTGTTCCAGCCGACGGTCATCACATCCATGAACACCGCCTGCAGAAACAGCAACGGAAAGGCCCAGCGCGGACGCAACAACACGCCGGCGAGGAAGAACGCCGCCCAGGATGCGCCGGGCAGGTTGACCGTACTGAAATGGCTGCCCCGAGTGATGGCCATCAACAGCACCAGAACGATACCCACGGCCAACTGACCGCGCTTGGATAGTGCCAACATATGTCATTCTCCTGTGGATGTGGTCTTACTGTTACAAGGGTTGATAGCGCACCGTCAGATAGCCGGCGCGCCCCGGCTGCCGATAGCTCGCGGCGGTCTCGTAGTCGGTATCGAACAGATTGCTGATGCGCGCCTGCAGCCGCCAGGCATGGCTGAACCAGTACTCGGCACGCAGATCGACGGTGTTGTAGCCGTGCAGTTCGTTGCTGTTGGCAGCGTTATCCCAGCGTCGGCCTTCGGCATGCAGACTGGCGCCGACGCCAATGCGACCGAAACGGCGGTCGATATCCAGGTTGAACATCTGCTCGGCCCGGCGGGCCAGCAGATCGCCCTGTCCTGGGCGAGAGCTGCGGTTGGCGGGGTCCTGCAAGGTCAGGTTGCTGCTCCAGTCCCAGCCCAGCCAGTGGCTGGCAACCTCGAACTCCACCCCCTTGATCACCGCCTTGTCGATGTTCTCCGACAGATAGATACCACCACCGAGATTCACGCTGGAAATCAGATCTTCCACTTCATTGCGGAACAGGTTGACCGCCCAGTTGCCCCAATCGTGCTCGCCCCGCAATCCGGTTTCGATATTACGCGAGGTTTCTTCCTTGATATCCGGGTTACCGAAGCCGGGGTAGTACAGCTGGTTGAAAGTGGGGGCCTTGAATGCGGTGCCGTAACTGGCCACCCATTGCAGGGTGTCGGTGAGGCTCAGGCCGTAGGCGATGTTGCCGGTGTTGTAGCGACCGAACTGTTCATTATCATCATGACGCAGGCTCAGCTGCCATTCATGCACACCACGCTGCCCCAGATACTGGGCGTAGTAGCCCTTGTTGGTGCGGCGGTTTTCGCTGTAGCTCGTACTGCTGCTGACTTCATCGGTCAGGTGGTCGAACCCCAGGGTCAGCAGGTGGCCAGGCGCAAGATCGATATCGTTCTGCCAACCCAAACTGTCGCGCCGGGTATCGAAACGGCTGTTGAAAGTGCTGCCATTGAAGGTGTCATTCTTGTCCTCGCTGCGCGCCGCCTGCAGTGTCACCCGCCAGGGTTCGAGCGGTGAGAAGCGGGCATTGAGCCCGTGGGTTTTCAGCTTCGAGTCGTTGTTGGCCTTGTAGCCCGAGTCGAAGTCGCTATGGGAGTGGGATTCCAGCGCATGGCCTTCCAGCTCCAGGCCATTGTCGAAACGATAGCCGGCGCGCAGGTTGCCGGAGAGCTCGCGGTAACCATCGTTATCCGGATCACCACGGCCAGGCCGGGCATCGATGCCACGAGTGGACAGACTGGTCACCGCTGCGCTGTACCAGCCTTGCCCGATGCCGCCGGAGACACCGGCACTGCCCCCATGGTGGTTCCGGCTGCCGGCAGTGAGCGACATCCAAGGTTTGGGATCACCACCGGTACCGCGCTTGGTAAAGACCTGGATCACTCCGCCGATGGCTTCGGAGCCATACAGGCTGGAACGCGGCCCACGCACGATCTCGATACGTTCGATCTGCTCGATGGGCAGGTTGTGCAACGCGGCACTCCCACTGGTAACCGAGCCAATACGCACGCCATCGATCAGCACCAGCACGTGGTCACTACTGCTGCCACGAATGCCAAAGGTACTGGACTTGCCCGCCCCGCCATTGTTGACGATGCTCAGCGCCGGCGTACGGCGCAGCAGATCCAGCATATCGGTGGGCTGCAGGCGCTGGATGGCGCGCTGGTCCAGTCGCGTTACCGCGCCCAGATTGGCACCCAGCGATTGCCCGGTGCGGGTGGCGGTAACGACCTGGTTGTCCAGGGAGAGGGATTCGGCATGGGAAAAAGCGGCCGTGGCCATCAGGGCCATCGCCAGGGAGGTGCGTGCAAACTTCATCTGTGCTCCGTCGCCGTACTCACCCGTACGGCATGGCTGGTTATGCAGTCGGCGAACGGAGTTGGGGAGACGGTTTCAGGCCCAGCATGAAAACGCTACACCCGCAGAGCCCGCCGCACTGCTGTGACATGCGACAGGCCGGTCTCCGGGCTCATGAGCGGATGGGGCATCCGATGATTCGACCTTCCCGTGCAGGCACAGTGGTCGTGCTGAATCATCTGTCAGATAGTACCTTGAGGTAATCCGACTCTCATTTACCGTTGCGGGGGCAGCGCCGGGATAGTCTGGAACAGACGCACCGGCTTCCCTGTTTCACCTGCCGGGCAATACCGGGCAGGAACCTGAAGCGGGTGGAAGACTAAGAGGTTTTCACAGGTAAGTAAAGGCGCTCCCGCCAGCGCCCGAAATTCACGTGCCAGCGGGAGAGTCAACCGATGGGACCGTGGAGATTCCACTCATTCAGTAGAAGGCAAAGCGTAGGCGATCACATAATCGCCGCGATCGGGCGATACCCGCGCGCCACCGGCGCTGATAACCACATACTGCTTGCCGGTGTCCGGCGAGACATAAGTCATCGGCCCGCTCTGGCTGCCCACCGGCAGACGGGATTTCCAGATCTCCTTGCCGGTGTAGCTGTCGAATGCCCGCAGATAATAGTCCTGGGTACCCGCGAAGAACAGCAAGCCCGTCTCGGTAGCCAGCGATGGCCCCAGGGTCGGCATGCCGACCGGAATCGGCAAGCGCATCTTGATGCCCATCGGGCCGGTATCGCGCACGGTACCCACCGGCACCTGCCAGACAAGCTCCTGGGTTTTCAGGTCAATCGCCGACATGGTGCCGAATGGCGGCTTCTGGCAAGGAATACCGAACGGCGACAAGAACCGCTCGCGCATGGCGCCGTAGGGTGTGCCTTCCATCGGTACGATACCCATTTCGATACCGCTGGCATCCTCTGGAATCGCTGATCTGGGCAACATGTAGTTAGCCAGCCCCAGGCGCATGTCGTTGACGAACATATAGCTGGTGGTCGGGTCCACCGAGACGCTGCCCCAGTTCATGCCGCCCAGCGAACCGGGATATTGCAGCGAGCGATCCAACCCCGGGGGTGTATATACGCCCTGATGCCGCATGTCGGCGAACTCGATGCGGCAGATCAGCTGATCCAGCAAGGTCGCACCCCACATGTCCGACTCGACCAGAGTCTCGTTGCCGATCGACGGCATGCCCACGGAGAACGGCTGGGTCGGCGCATAGCGTTCACCTTCCAGATCCCCTGCGGGAACGGGCCGTTCTTCGACCTCGGCGATAGGCTCGCCGGTCACTCGGTTGAGCATGAAGATCTCGCCCTGCTTGGTCACCTGAACCACGGCCGGC
>DXBL01000116.1 GCA_019116555.1 Candidatus Pseudomonas excrementavium | reverse complement strand
TCCCAACCGACCAGAGCGCGAATGCCAGCGCCTGCTCGCGCTCATCACTGATCGACAGCAGCATGCGGCCGCCGCCGCCCTGCTGCAGGCGCTGCAAGGCGACGCCGCTGAGTACCACGCAAGGCGCGCCCAGGTCATCGTTGTCGATCTGCATGTGTTGCCAGGACATGCCCTTGGCGAGCCCGGTACCCAGCGCCTTGAGAATCGCCTCCTTGGCGGCGTAGCGCTTGGCCAGATAGCGCGCCGGCTGGGAATGGGCGCGAAACCGCTGCAGTTCTGCCGGCGTCAGGATGCGCTCGGCGAAGCGCTCCCCCTGCCGCCCCAGCACCGCCTCGATGCGGCTGACCAGCACCAGGTCGGTGCCAATACCGATGATCACTGGGGCGCTTCTGCTGCCATGATCAGCGCGCGCATCTCGGCCACCGCGCCCGCCAGACCGGAAAACAGCGCCCGGGCAATGATCGCGTGGCCGATGTTCAGTTCGTTGATGCCGGGGATCGCCGCGATGGGCTCGACGTTGTGGTAATGCAGGCCGTGCCCGGCGTTGACCACCAGCCCCAGCTTGCGGGCGTAAGCCACGCCTTCGCGGATACGCCGCAACGCCTGTTCCTGCTCGCTGCCGGTAGTCTCGGCGTAATGTCCGGTATGCAGTTCGATGACCGGCGCACCCGCGTCCCGCGCCGCCTCGATCTGCCGCGGATCGGGGTCGATGAACAGTGACACTTCGCAGCCATAACCCGCCAGGCGCTCCACCGCCTGGTGAATACGCGCGGCGCTGCCGGCCACATCCAGGCCGCCCTCGGTGGTCAGTTCCTCGCGCCGCTCGGGCACCAGACAGACGTGGGCAGGGCGGATCTCGTCGGCGAACGCGAGCATTTCCTCGGTCACCGCCATTTCCAGATTCATGCGCGTCTGCAGCACCTCGGCCAGCAAGCGCACATCACGATCCTGGATATGCCGGCGGTCTTCGCGCAGATGCACCGTGATACCGTCCGCCCCCGCCTGCTCCGCCTCGATGGCGGCCTGGATCGGGTCCGGATAACGGGTGCCGCGAGCCTGGCGCAGGGTCGCCACGTGATCGATATTGACACCAAGCAGGACGCGTTGCGGTTGAGTCACTGTTTATCTCCTTTAGGGGGTTGCCGGGCAAAAAGTTGACGGCTGACCAGCGGACGGTCGCCGAGATGCACGCCAAGCGCCTGGCGCATCAATTGCTTGGCGGCACGCAGGGTAGCCGCCGCGCTCCAATCATCGGCAGCCATGGCCAGCAGCGCCGCACCGGGCAGACCGGCATCGACCAGCAGCGGATCATGAATCGGTTGCAACCCGTCGCTGGCGTGCCAGACATACCGCTGTTGTGCACCGACCGGCTGGCCATTGGCATCTTTGGTCAGGCTGAAACCATAGCCCAGAATGGCCAGCAGTTGCCATTCGAAGCGGCGCAATATGGGTTCTACGCGGTCGTCCTGCGCCAGTTGTTCCAGGGCGCCCTGGTAAGCGGCGAATAACAGCGGCTGGGCATCGCCCGTGCGCAGCAGGCGCACCAGCAGTTCATTGAGGTAAAGGCCGCTGAACAGCACCTCGCCCTGCAATTGGGTGAAGCCACCGGCGACTTCGGCCTGGGTCAGGGTTTTCAGCTCACTGCGCCCGGCCATGCCCACCAACAATGGCATGAAAGGCTGCGGCGCCAGCTTGCGCCGCTGGCCGCGCGCGCCGCGCCAGACCACCCGCTGCAAGCCATGGTGCAAAGTAAGCAGATCGACCAGCGCACTGCTGTCCCGATAGGGACGGCTATGCAGCACATAGGCCGGAGTCAGGGGCGCCTGCATGGCTCAGTCGAAGCGATAGCCCAGCGAGTTCAGCGCCCGCTCATCATCGGACCAGCCCCGACGCACCTTGACCCAGAGGTTGAGCATGATCTTGCTGCCGAACAGCTTCTGCATGTCGAGACGGGCTTCCTGGCCGATCTTCTTCATGCGCTCACCACCGTCACCGATGATGATCTTCTTCTGCCCTTCCCGCTCGACCAGGATCAGCGCATGGATGTGCAGCACCTTGCCTTCCTGCTTGAACTGCTCGATCTCGACTGCCACCTGATAGGGAATCTCGGCGCCCAGCTGGCGCATGACCTTTTCGCGCACCAGTTCGGCGGCGAGAAAACGCGAGCTGCGGTCGGTCAACTGATCATCCGGGTAGAAATGCTCACTTTCGGGCAGCAGGCCGGCGATCACTGCCTGCAGATGATCGAGGTTGCCCCCGTGCAGCGCCGAAACCGGCACCACCTCGGCCTTCGGCAACTGCTTTGTCAGCCATTCCAGGTGCGGCAGCATGTCCTTCTTGTCGTCCAGCCGGTCGACCTTGTTCACCACCAGCACCACTGGACATTCCAGATGGCGCACCTTGTTCCAGACCATCTCGTCTTCTTCGGTCCAGCGCATGCGATCGACCACGAACAGCACCACATCCACATCACGCAGCGCCTGCGAGGCACTCCTGTTCATGAAGCGGTTCAGCGCCTTCTCGTTTTCCTTGTGCAGGCCGGGGGTATCCACATAGATGGCCTGCACATCGCCCTCGGTCTTGATGCCAAGCAGCGTGTGCCGGGTGGTCTGCGGCTTGCGCGAGGTGATCGCGAGCTTCTGCCCGAGGATGTGGTTGAGCAGAGTCGACTTGCCCACGTTCGGTCGGCCGACGATGGCAACGTAGCCACAGCGCGGTGCGGTATCACTCATTGACTTTCTCCACGCCCATGGCGACCAGGGCTTTTCTTGCGGCTTCCTGCTCAGCCAGACGCCGGCTGCTGCCGACGCCAAATGTCTGTCCAGTCATCAATGCCACTCGGCATTCGACACGGAATACCCGGCAATGGGCCTCGCCGCTGACATCGATGACTTCGTATTGCGGCAGCTCGCTGTGCTGCCCCTGCAGATACTCCTGCAGGCGGGTCTTGGGGTCCTTGTTGTTGTCCACCAGGGTCAGGGTTTCGATATGCGCGGCCAGCCACAGCAGAATGCGCTCGCGGGCCGCCTCCATACCACTGTCCAGGTAGATGGCGCCGATGATGGCTTCGGTGGTATCGGCGAGGATGGACTCACGGCGGAAGCCGCCGCTTTTCAGTTCACCCGACCCCAGTCGCAGGTACTCACCCAGCTCGAAGCCCTTGGCCAGCTCGGCCAGGGTCACGCCCTTGACCAGGCGCGCCCGCAGGCGCGACAACTGCCCTTCCCGCGCCTGCGGAAAGCGCTCGAAGAGCGCCTCGGCAGCAACGAAGTTGAGAATCGAGTCGCCGAGAAACTCCAGGCGTTCGTTATTGCGCCCACCCAGGCTGCGGTGGGTCAGTGCCAGCACCAGCAGGTCCTGATCCTTGAAACTGTACCCTATTCTTCTTTCCAGTCGGTCTAGCTTATTGCTCACTTTAGAGGTCTGACAATATGGGTTTCATCGAAATGGACCAGCAGGTCCACGGTTCGCAGCATGGGTGCACGCACCTCATACTTGATAACGACAGTATAGGTATTGGTTCCGCTGCTGGTCACGGTGATCGCATCCTCTGCCTTGAGGTCGCGAATGCCATTGACCTGCATACCCTTGTTGATATGCGAATGCAGGTCACGCAGGGAGTTGATCTTGACCGACGGATCTTCGTTCGCCGCGGTGACAATCTTGCGCAGCGCAAAATGATCCAGATAGATCGGCACCAGTTTCATCGCGGTGACCGCGCCGAAGACCAACAAGGCCAATACCGCCAGCCAGCCGAAAAAAGACATGCCTTTCTGAGAGTCGCGCATGGATAACCTCGTACGTCCGTTGTTGATGTTATTGATGTGCTGCCGTATCCGTGGCAGAAGGATCACCTGTGGGTCTTGCGCATGCCGCCTGCAGGCCCCGCCTAGTTGATCAGCCCGACTCTGGAAAAGCTTGGCAGATTGCTCAGTTTGGGTTCCGGCCAGTGCATCCATATGGCGAAGGCCTTGCCGACAATATAATTGTCCGGAACCATGCCCCACAACTCCCGCGGCATATCGGGCGAAGACCAGTAGCGGCTGTCGTTGGAGTTGTCGCGATTGTCACCAATCATGAAGTAGTGCCCCTCGGGCACCGTCCATTCCCGCGCGGGCGGCGTCTGCGACAACCGCTTGTAGCGTGCCTGGTGAGCAGCCTCGCCCAGTTGCTCCTGATAGAGATCGACCTTGGCCAGCGCCTGTAACGGATGACCGGCCGGCACCTCGTCATCCTCCACGGTGCGCAGCAGCTCACGCTCCACGGGCTCGCCATTGACGAACAATTGCTTGTCGGCATAACGGATATGATCGCCCGGCAGGCCGACCACCCGCTTGATGTAGTTGATCCGCGGATCGTTCGGATAGCGGAACACCATCACATCGCCACGCTGCGGATCACCCACCGGAATGATCTTGGTTTCCAGCACCGGCAGGCGAATGCCGTAGGAGAATTTGTTGACCAGGATGAAATCGCCGACTTCCAGGGTCGGCTTCATCGACCCCGAGGGAATCTGGAACGGCTCGACCAGGAACGAACGCAGTATCAGCACCACTGCCAGTACCGGGAAGAAGGACTTGCCGTATTCGACCAGCAAGGGCTCCTTGTTCAGGCGTTGCAGGGTACCGGGATCGACCGTCGTCACCTGCGCTTCATAGGCCACCATCGCGCGGCGGCGGCGGGGTGCCAGCCAGAGGTAATCCAGCAGAGCCAACAGGCCGGTGACAGCCACGGCAATCACCAGCAACAACGGAAAGTTGATATGCATAATCGGTCTTGCGTTACCCCTGGGGTCTGTTGATGTGCTCGCCGCTGCAATAATGAATCAGCATGGGCAATCCTAGTTATCCACTTTCAGGACAGCCAGGAAGGCTTCCTGTGGGATCTCCACGTTGCCGACCTGCTTCATCCGCTTCTTGCCGGCCTTCTGCTTTTCCAGCAGTTTCTTCTTGCGGCTGGCATCGCCACCATAACACTTGGCCAATACGTTCTTGCGCAGCGCCTTGACCGTCGACCGCGCCACGATCTGCCCGCCCATGGCCGCCTGGATGGCCACGTCGAACATCTGCCGCGGAATCAGCTCCTTCATCTTCTCGACGAGTTGCCGGCCGCGGAAGGCTGCGTTGTCCCGGTGCACGATCAGCGCCAGGGCATCGACCTTTTCGTTGTTGATCAACACATCCAGCCGCACCAGCTTGGCGGGCTGGAAGCGGTCGAACGCATAATCAAGGGAAGCATAACCCCGGCTGACCGATTTCAGACGGTCGAAGAAGTCCAGTACCACCTCGTTCATCGGCAGGTCGTAGACCACCTGTACCTGGGTCCCGAGGAACACCATGTCCTGCTGCACGCCACGCTTTTCGATACACAGCGTGATGACGCTGCCCAGATGGTCCTGGGGCACCAGGATATTGGCCCGCACGATGGGTTCGCGCATCTCGTCGATCAGTGACGGGTCAGGCAGGCGGGACGGGTTGTCCACATAGATCACCTCGCCGTCCTTCTTCAACACCTCGAACACCACGGTGGGGGCGGTGGTGATCAGGTCCAGATCGTATTCGCGCTCGAGTCGCTCCTGGATGATCTCCATGTGCAGCATGCCGAGGAAGCCGATCCGGAACCCGAAACCCAGCGCATCCGAGCTTTCCGGCTCGTATTGCAGCGCGGCGTCGTTGAGCGTGAGTTTTTCCAGAGCGTCGCGGAAATCCTCGAAATCATCGGAGCTGACCGGGAACAGGCCGGCATACACCTGCGGCTGGACCTTCTTGAAGCCCGGCAGCATGTCCACGTCGGGGGTATTGGACAGCGTCAGAGTGTCGCCTACCGGGGCGCCCTGGATATCCTTGATACCGGCAATGATAAAGCCCACTTCGCCGGCCTTGAGGTCCGCGGTTTCGGTGTGCTTGGGGTTGAACACCCCGACGCTGTCCACCTGGTGGACCCGGCCGGTGGACTTGACCAGCACCTTGTCGCCCTTCTTGATCCGACCCTGCTTGACCCGCACCAGCGACACCACGCCCAGGTAGTTATCGAACCAGGAATCGATGATCAGCGCCTGCAGCGGCGCCTCGATCTCGCCCTGCGGCGGCGGAATCACCTGGATCAGGCGCTCCAGCACATCCTCGACGCCCATGCCGCTCTTGGCACTGCAGGTTACCGCGTCCGTGGCATCGATACCGATCACGCTCTCGATCTCGGCCTGCACCCGCTCGGGCTCGGCCTGGGGCAGGTCGATCTTGTTCAGGACCGGCATGACTTCGAGGCCCTGTTCGATGGCGGTATAGCAGTTGGCAACCGATTGCGCCTCGACGCCCTGCGCCGCGTCGACCACCAGCAGCGCCCCTTCACAGGCGGCCAGCGAGCGGCTGACCTCGTAGTGGAAATCCACGTGGCCGGGGGTATCGATGAAGTTGAGCTGGTAGGTCTTGCCGTCTTTCGCGGTGTAATACAGCGTGACGCTGTGGGCCTTGATGGTGATCCCGCGCTCGCGTTCCAGATCCATCGAGTCCAGTACCTGGGCGGCCATCTCCCGCTCGGTGAGTCCCCCACAGATCTGGATGAAGCGGTCGGCAAGCGTCGACTTGCCGTGGTCGATATGGGCAATAATTGAAAAATTGCGGATCAGGCTCAGGTCGCTCACTGCAGGGATCTTCCAGACGTGGTTTGCCAGACATGGCGGTGACCGGGGCGAACCCCGAAAACAGCCCGCAAGTCTACCCGATTACACTGCGCCGCGCTATCGGTGCCGGGCGGGATTGCGGAGCCTGCCGCAACCCGCCCGACCAGCGTCAGCTGCCTTACTCGGCCAGACGGAAGGTGATGTAGCTGGCCCGACCCTGACGGATCACCCGCATGGAAATGGAGCGATTGACCGGCAGCTTGCTGGCGACTTCAGCGAAATCGGCTGCGGATTCGACCAACCGGTTGTTCAGGTTGGTGATGACATCACCCGGACGCAGACCAATCATCGCACCGGGGCCGGGGCGCACTTCACGCACGGCGACGCCGGAGGAGATATCCATGTTTTTCTTCTGCTCGTCGGTCAGCTCCACCACCGCGATACCGAGGCGATTATCGGTCGCTGCCGGGGCGTTCGGCGACAGCGGGCCGGCGCTCGCCGCCAGCGCATCGTCATCCGGCAGGGCGCCGATCTCCAGCTCCAGCTTCTGCCGCTTGCGATCACGGATGATGTCCATGGTCGCCTTGCTGCCGGGGCGCAGACGGCCAACGGCGTGGGGCAGATCGGAAGACATGATGATGTCGTTGCCATTGAGCTTGAGGATCACATCACCGGCCTTCAGGCCGCCCTCGTCGCCCGGCCCACCCGGCATGACCTGGGCTACCAGTGCACCGGCAGGACGCTCCAGACCGAAGGATTCAGCCAGGTCCTTGTTGACCTCCTGAATCACCACACCCAGCCAGCCACGGCGTACCGTGCCTTCGCTCTTCAGCTGCTCGACCACATCCATGGCCACATCCACCGGAATCGCGAACGACAGGCCCATGAAGCCGCCGGAACGGGTGAAGATCTGCGAATTGATGCCGATCACTTCGCCATTGAGGTTGAACAGCGGACCACCGGAATTACCCGGGTTGATCGCCACGTCGGTCTGGATGAAGGGTACATAGCTTTCATTGGGCAGACTGCGGCCCTTGGCGCTGACGATACCGGCGGTCACCGAGTATTCGAAACCGAAGGGCGAACCGATCGCCAGCACCCACTCACCGGTTTTCAGATCGGCGGACTTGCCCATCCGCACCACCGGCAGATCCGCACCTGCCTCGATCTTCAGCAGAGCCAGATCCGAACGGGGATCCGCGCCGATCAGCTCGGCCTCCATTTCGCGGCGATCGGACAGACGCACGAAAATCTCGTCGGCACCCGCCACCACATGGTTATTGGTCAGGACGTAACCGTCCTTGGAGACGATGAACCCCGACCCCAGCGATTGCGCCTGGCGCTGAGGAGCGGACTGGGAGCCGTCAGGAAAGCTGCGCTCGAAGAATTCGCGGAAGATCGGTGGCAGTCCTTCGAGGTCCGGCATCATCGGTCCCATGGAAGACGAGCGTCGGGTGACGTTCTGCCGAGTGCTGATATTGACCACTGCCGGAGAGGCTTCTTCGACCAGCTCGGTGAAGTCCGGCAGCTCCGCGGCCACGGCCAGCGCCTGCCAGGTCATCAACCAGGCGCCGACAATCCCAAGCAACCATCGCTGTACTGATGTCATTTTAATAATCGCTCCTTTCGTGTGTACCACTGACAATATCCGGCTTGTCCACCCGGCCAACTATCTGCGGCATGAAGTCCGGATCTGCCCCGAGACGACCGGCATACCAGCGCATGGCAAAGAACCCCAGGCCGAGACCGGAAAACCCGGCAAGAATAATCGATGGCTCACCAGCGCCGAGCGCCTGCGCCAACAGTGCGAAGCCGAACAGGCTCAGCAGCGGCACCATATAGACCAGCGAGGAACCCCGCACTACGGCATTTTCGGGAATGCCGACGACGACCTCCTCGCCGACTCGACAGGCCCGATCATCCAATACCCGAATAAAGCCCTGGCGCGCACCACCGCCCAGGCGCTGCAGCAGCGACTGACCGCACCCGGCCCGGGCCTGGCAACTGGAGCAGGCGCTGCGCCGGATGGTTTCGACCCATACCGCGCCGTCCTCCACGCTCAGCACCCTGCCCCGCTCCTCGATCATGGTCGGGATCCGGTCACGGCCTGACTGAGTGATTCGGCAATCCGCTCGGCGGTCATCGGCGGTATCTCACCGACCACCGTGGCCAGGTAGAGATCATCCGCTGCAACCAGGCGGCGGCTCACCGCCACTGTAGGCCCCAGTTGCGCACGCAGGTCTTCGGCCAGACTGTCCTTGCCCAACGGCTCGATGAACAATGTGAAACGGGCCAGGCCATCGGAATAGATCTGCGTGGCGATGGGGGTATCGCTATCCTTCAGCGTCTGCACCTGCCGATGTCCCAGGGCGAATCCCGGTGGCAGCCAGAGTGGTTCCCAGAACTCCACGTCATCCGTGCTCATGTCCTTGGCAGCGGCCAACTCCAGACAGGAACTCCCAGGTCGCAGGTCTCGGTCCGAGGGGGTATCGAAGCTGATGGTGGCGAACTGAAAGCGTTCGAGCAGCTCGCGGCTGTCGTCGACCAGCAGGGACTTGAGCAGCAGCCCGGTCTCCTGGTCCAGATACAGCTCGTACGCATAACGGAAGGCGTCACGCGGCTGCACCGAAATGACGGTCACCGGGCGGGAGGCGATACGCGTATCACCCAGCACCCGCAACCCGTACCAGTCGGTCAGACCAGCGGGATTCCGGTTCAATTGGGGAATATTCTGCGGCGTTCTGCCCTGGGACAGAGAGGTGGCGCAGACCAGACGACCATCCTGGCGCACCCACTCCTGATGACGCCCCGCGCTTTGCACCAGACGCTCGCGGGCCTCGTCATCATCAACCTGGCGCCAGATATTCTGGGTGGTAAAGACGCCGGAACGCTCGTAGACATAGGCGCCGTGGTAGCTCTGTTCCCGGGCCGCCTGACCCATGCGTTCCAGCCAGCGGATGCTGTCTTCAGCCGCGAGGCCGGGAGCCAGCAACAGGGTGGCCAATCCCGACCACCCCAACACATACTTCAATCGTGACACTAATTATTTTCCAGGCTCGCTGCGCGGGCGTAAGGGACGAGGTTCGGCGCTGCTTGGGCGCTATTCTCCGCATGCCGGCGCAGATAGCTGCCAATGCGCTGTTCCTGCCAAGCCGATGGCCCAGCCGCCTGCTGCGGCTCCGCCTGATCGGCGTGCGAACTGAAGCCGGCCAGTACCGCACCCGGGCGGGCCTGCGCGGACGCAGCAGCCATTGCCGGCGTGCCGGCGGCAGGCGCAGTGCGCTCGACCGCTGCCATGGTGTTGGTGTCAGGCATGCCGTCCTGGTTGACCATACGCACGCCTACCAGCACCGCCAGAGTAACGGAAGCGGCCACCGCCACCCGACCCAGCTGCATCTTCCAGCGTGTCGGTGCCACTGTCGGGGCTATCGCAGGAACCGGCTCATCCGCCAGTGCCGCAGCGATACCGGCAGATAGATCGACGCCCGGCTGCCAGGGCTCCTTGTGCATGACGGACCGCGCCAGCTGATATCGCTCCCAGCTGCGGCGGACGTCCGGATCCTGTTCACCGGCATGAAGGACTCGGCGCAATTCCAGTTGCTCTGCCTCGTCATCCATGAGCGCGGAGAGAGTCTCCCGCAAGGATTCGCTTCTCATTGCTCTACCTCTACTGTATAGGCCCCGCTGGGGCGTCACCGTTTCCCCTTTCCTCACGCTTCAAGCAGAGGTTTCAGGGCTTTGTCGATGGCCTCCCGTGCTCTGAAAATCCTTGATCGCACAGTCCCCACCGGGCATTCCATCACGTTTGCAATATCTTCATAACTCAGACCTTCGAATTCGCGTAACGTCAGCGCCATTCGCAAATCTTCCGGTAACAACTGCAGTGTTCTATTGACCACCTGCTCAATTTCGTCCCGCAGCAGATCCCGCTCGGGAGAATGAATATCCTTGAGTGCACTGTCACCGTCGTAATATTCGGCATCCTCGGCGGCGATGTCCGAATCGGGCGGACGTCGGCCCCTGGCTACCAAGTAGTTCTTGGCGGTATTGATCGCAATCCGATACAGCCAGGTATAAAACGCGCTGTCCCCTCTGAAATTCGCCAAGGCGCGATACGCCTTGATGAAAGCCTCCTGGGCCACGTCCTGCGCCTCATGAGAGTCATGCACAAAACGCGTGACCAGGGCCAGAATCTTGTGCTGGTATTTGAGTACGAGCAGATCGAAGGCCCGCTTGTCCCCTTGTTGCACCCGTTCGACCAGTTGTTGGTCGGTTTGTTCAGTCATTTTCCGGCACCACCGCAACTATCTGCCGGATTTATTCTATTGCGATAGACCCGCGATGTAACCAAAAGTTCTCCCCTCACTCAGGTTCAGCTGTATGAGCCTGCGGTGGCAAAAAAGTTCCGCAGCACGATGGCCAATTGATGATATCCAGGCATTCATCCGCACCGCGCGCCGGCATCATGTGGCAGTATTGTGAATCACTTGCCTTATATATACTACCCCGGCACAGCGTGGTATCCGGCGGCTTCATGCCAGCCGGGAGACCCTTCGCAAACCCGAGCAAGAGAGACCAATGACCCGACAACGGCAATACGATGTACTGGTAATCGGCAGCGGCGCGGCAGGTCTGACGCTGGCACTGCATCTGGCGGACAATCTGCGCATCGCCGTGATCAGCAAGGGCCAGTTGTCGGAGGGCTCCACCTTCTGGGCCCAGGGTGGCGTGGCTGCGGTACTGGATGACGCGGATACCGTAGATGCCCATGTGCAGGACACCTTGATCGCCGGCAGCGGCCTCTGCCATGAAGACGCCGTTCGTCAGATCGTCGGCGACAGTCGCGACGCCATCGGCTGGCTGGTGGATCAGGGCGTCCCCTTTACCCGCGGTCGGCGGGAAGATGGCAGCGAAACCGATGACTTCCATCTCACTCGCGAAGGTGGCCACAGTCACAGACGCATCATTCACGCTGCTGATGCCACCGGCGCGGCGATCTTCAATACCCTGCTGCGGCAAGCGCAGTCGCACAGCAACATCGAATTGCTGGAAGATCACGTCGCGGTCGACCTCATCACCAGCAGCAAGCTCGGCCAGCAGGGCAACCGTTGCCTGGGCGCCTATATCCTCAATCGTGGCAGCGGTCACGTGGAGACCTTCGGCGCCCGCTTCACCGTGCTTGCCACCGGTGGTGCCAGCAAGGTCTACCTCTATACCAGCAACCCCGACAGCGCCTCGGGCGATGGCATTGCCATGGCCTGGCGCGCCGGCTGCCGCGTGGCCAACATGGAATTCAACCAGTTCCACCCGACCTGCCTCTATCACCCCAGAGCCAAGAGCTTCCTCATCACCGAGGCCCTGCGTGGCGAGGGTGCGGTACTCAAGCTACCGGATGGCAGCCGCTTCATGCCCCGCTTCGACGAACGCGCCGAACTGGCGCCGCGGGACATCGTTGCCCGGGCCATCGACCATGAGATGAAGCGCCTGGGTCTGGATTGTGTCTACCTGGATATCAGCCACAAGCCGGCGGACTTCATTCGCCAGCATTTCCCCACCGTGCATGAACGCTGCCTGAGTTTCGGCATCGACATCACCCTCGAACCCATCCCGGTGGTACCGGCGGCGCACTATACCTGTGGCGGGGTGATGGTGGAGGACACCGGCCTGACCGACGTCGACAACCTCTATGCCATCGGCGAAACCAGCTTCACCGGCCTGCATGGCGCCAATCGCATGGCCAGCAACTCCCTGCTCGAATGTATCGTCTACGGCCGCGCCGCCAGCCGCGACATCCTGCAGAAACTGCCGACCTCGGGACTGCCCACCGACCTGCCGCACTGGGACGAGAGCCAGGTGATCGATTCGGATGAGGACGTGATCATCTCGCACAACTGGGAAGAGCTGCGGCGTTTCATGTGGGACTATGTCGGTATCGTCCGGACCACCAAACGGCTGCAACGGGCCAAGCACCGAGTGGACATGCTGCTGGCGGAAATCCATGAGTTCTACAGCAACTACACCATATCGCGGGATCTTCTGGAGTTGCGCAACCTGGCGGTCGTGGCCGACCTGATCATCCGCTCGGCCATGCTGCGCCATGAAAGCCGGGGGTTGCACTACACATTGGATTACCCGGACCTGCTGCCCGAGGCCCGGGATACTATTCTGCAGCCGCCCAGCGCTGACGACTGAAGCGCAACCGCAACCGCAGCCGCCGCAGTGAATCCTCGGCGGCGGCATCCGCTGGCAGGATCACCGACACCGGCAACAACCGCCCCGGTTCGCGCAGGCGCACCACCGTCAGCAAGGCGCTGACATAGGTATCGGCCAACAGCCGCGCGCCCATCTCCGAGCCGTCACGGCGCAGCACGTGCCAACCCTGACTGTCGAACCGCAGCCCCGTCACCGAGTGGGCATGCCGCAGGCTGACCTGCCGAGGCCAGATCCACAGGCAATACATCCACAACAGCAAGGCGCACAGCGACGCCGGCAGCAGCGGCAGCGCACTGCGGTACAGGGCCATGCAGCCAAGCATGGTCAGCAATATGATGAGGCCACCCAGCCAGCGCGACGGCTGGCGCTTGAGCAGCAGTGAATCAGTCGGGTTGGACACGATCCAATATCATCCTCACAATGCGTCGGAGATCCGGGTCCTCCGGCTCTCCACGCTGCATGAACCAGACGAACATATCCTGATCCTCGCATTCCAGCAGCCGCCGGTAGCGAGCCTGATCATCTTCGTCCAGTGACGAATACACCTCTTCCAGAAAGGGTAGCAGCAGAACATCCAGTTCGAGCATGCCGCGCCGGCTATGCCAGAACAATCGCTTCTTTTCCACCTCGGCCGTCATTTGCCATCTCCAATCGGTTGATTCGCCTTCATGGCCGGCATTATACCCGCTGCGCCTGTGCTTGGGGCCATTCGCGATCCGCAGGCGCTGACAAGCCACAAGCAGCCCCCTATCATGTGACAGAATAGATGCACCGCCATTCCCGTCCACCGGAGCCAGCCAGAATCATGCACGAGACCAGAGACCTGTCCGCCTTGTTTCCCCAGCAGTCGCCGGCGCCCCTTCCCGATACCGCGCTGGCGCTACTGGATCACGAACGCCTGCTTGATGTCAGCGGCGTGGATGCGACCCGCTTTCTCCAGGGCCAGCTCACCTGCGATGTAGCCGTCCTGGCCACGGGCAGCAACACCCTGGGCGCCCGCTGCAATCCCAAGGGCCGGATGCAATCGAGCTTCCGCCTGCTCAAGCTGTCGGATGAACAATACCTACTGGCCATGGACGCCGAGCTGCTGGAGCCACAGCAGGCAGATCTGGCGAAATACGCCGCCTTCTTCAAGGTTAAACTCACTGATTGCACCGACCAGTGGGTACGCCTCGGACTATGGGGTCAGCAGACAGCAGCTGCCCTGGCCGGCGCAGGCCTCGGCCAGGCAGACAATCCTGGGACCGGGCTGGCAATTGCACTGAATGACCACACCCTGGAGCTCTGGGTGCCGGCCGATCAGGCCCGGGCCACCGTCAATGCCCTGGCCGACCAGGCGCAACCCGTGGCGCTGAACGCCTGGCAACTGCAGCTGATCCGCCTGGGCATCGGGCAGGTGCACAGCCAGACCCGGGAAAGCTTCATTCCGCAAATGCTCAACCTGCAGCAACTGGGCGGTGTCAGCTTCAGGAAAGGCTGCTACACCGGACAGGAAATCGTCGCGCGGATGCAGTATCTGGGCAAACTCAAGCGGCGCATGTATCGCCTGACCTGGGCCGGCGACAGCCTGCCGGAACCCGCCACTTCCATCCTCGACAGCAGCACCGGCCAGGTCGTTGGCGAGGTGGTAACGGCGGCCCGCGGCGATGAATGCATCGAACTGCTTGCGGTACTACAGAATGACGCGGCACAATTGGCGACACTGAGCCTCTCCGATATCAACGAGCCATCACTGGAGTTGGCAACACTACCCTACGAAGAGCAAATGGCCTCCGAGGCTGCCGGGGAATAATCAAGGAAGAAATGTCATGACGGATCTGGCCCTGCGCGTGCAGGAAGAATTGATTCAGGCGATCGAGCGCGACCAACTGGTGCTGCCGACGCTACCCGAGGTCGCCCTGCGCATCCGCGAAGCCGCCGAGAATCCCGATATCAGTATCGGCGAACTGGTCCGGCAGATCAGTACCGATACCGCCCTCAGCGCGCGCCTGATCAAGGTGGTCAACAGCCCACTGCTGCGCTCGCGCCAGGAAATCACCGACCTGAGCATGGCGGTCAACCGCCTGGGCATCGTCTATACCGCCAACCTGGCCACCGGCCTGGCGATGGCCCAGCTGTTCCAGGCGACCACCGATGTGATCGACCGCAAGATGCGTGAGGTCTGGGCACGCAGTACCGAGGTGGCGGGCATCAGCCATGTACTCTGCCAGCACTACACCCGTCTCAAGCCCGATCAGGCTACTCTCGCAGGGCTGGTGCATCAGATCGGCGTGCTGCCGATCCTCAGCTACGCCGAGGAATACAGCCAGTTGCTGAACGACTCCATCAGCCTGGGACTCATCATCGAGCGTATCCATCCGGTGCTCGGCGACCGCATCCTGGCCGCCTGGGATTTCCCCGAACCGCTGCGCCATGTGCCCAGCCAGCACCTGGACTTCCAGCGCCACCCCGAGCGGGCGGATTACGCCGATATCGTCCAGGTCGCGATGCTGCAGAGTCTGGCCGGCAGCGATCATCCCCATGCGCAGATGGACTGGAGCAACATTACCTCCTTCAGCCGCCTCGGCCTTGATCCAACCGGCGATCAGGAACAGGAAGACCTGTCGGCAGAGATGGAAGCCGCCATGCTGCTGCTCGGCTAGGCGTCAGCCCTCAGCGGTTGGTCCACTGGGGCGGGCGCTTCTGCAGGAAGGCGCTCACTCCCTCCCGGGTATCCTCCAGATCGAACAGATCGACAAAACGCTCACGCTCGGCCGCCAGCAGGCTGTTGAGCGGCTGGCGGCGCGCGCCCTGGATCAACTGCTTGCAGGCCTTTACTGCCTGCGGACTCTGCCGACTGACCTGGGCCGCCAGACGCAATGCGGTGGCCAGTGCCTGCCCCTCTTCCACCACCTCCTCGACCAGCCCGATGCGCTCAGCCTTGACCCCATCGATGCGCTCGCCGCAGAGAATCATGCGTTTGGCCCAGCCCTCACCGACCAACCACGCCAACGCCTGGGTGCCGCCGGCACAGGGCAGCAAACCGACACTGGCCTCCGGCAGCCCCAGCTGTACCTGACGCTCAGCGATACGAATATCACAGGCCAGCGCGCATTCCAGCCCGCCACCCAGGGCGTAGCCATTGAGGGCAGCGATGGTGACGCCGGAAAAATCCCGCAGCGCCTCGAATGCCTGGCCAAACAGCCGCGCCACCAGACGGGCATGGGCCTGATCACCCTCGGCAAACATCTGCAGATCGGCACCCGCGGAAAAGAACCGCTCGCCACGGCCGATGATCACCAGGGCATAGATATCCGGGTCGTCACTGAGATGGCCGATGAGTTCATACAGGCCATGCAGGGTATCGGTATCCCAGGTATTGGCCGGAGGGTTGTCGATGGTCAGCAGGGCGGTATGCCCGGCCTTCTGCACCACCAGCTTGTCGGTACGCGGAACCAGCGCGGTATAGGGCTGCAGGGCGTGCTCCATGGCGGACTCCTTTCAGATATCGGAGTCCTCATCATTGAACATCCCGGCGCCGGCATCAAGCCGACCCCGATTCACTCCCGGGGTTCAGCTAACCGCCAGTCAATGGGCTCGCGACCCTGTTCGACCAGATAGGCGTTGGCGGCGGAAAAGTGACCGCTGCCGATGAAACCACGGTGCGCCGACAGCGGCGAGGGATGCACGCTCTTGAGTACCAGGTGGCGGGCCGGGTCGATCTGCTGCCCTTTTTTCTGTGCGTAACTGCCCCAGAGCATGAACACCAGATGCTCGCACTGGGTATTGAGAATGTCGATGATCCGCGAGGTGAAGCGTTCCCAACCGCGGTTGGCATGGGCGCCGGCCTGCCCCTGGGTCACGGTGAGCACAGCATTAAGCAGCAATACGCCCTGCTCGGCCCAGGGCCGCAGGTCACCGCTGGCTGGAATCGGATAACCCAGGTCGCGCTGGATTTCCTTGAAGATGTTCTGCAGCGACGGCGGCGTACGCACCCCCGGCTGCACCGAAAAGCTCAACCCATGGGCCTGCCCCGGCCCGTGATAGGGATCCTGGCCGATAATCACCGCCTTGACCTTGGCCAGCGGCGTCGTGTTCAACGCATTGAAGATCAGCGGCCCCGGCGGAAATACCACCTTGCCCGCCGCCTTCTCGGCCAGCAGGAACTCGCGCAACTCTTGCATGTACGGCTGCTCGAACTCATCGCCCAGCGCCTGCTTCCAGTCCTCGGCCAATTGAACCGAACGGCTGCCCATGGTCATTGCGCCGACGGCACGGACTGGGCATTGCAGCGCACCACGCGCTGGCGATTGTCGACCAGCAGGCCGGACAGGCCGTTATGCCGGGTATCATGCAGCATCATCACCCCATCCACGCATTCGGCCGTATGATTGGCCGCCTTGGCCTGCAACTGCCCCGCTTCCTCCGAGCCGATGGTCACCAGACTGAACTCAGCCACCAACAGCCCTTCTTCCTCCCGCGCGAAGTTCAGGTAGCCGTAGAAATACAGCACGGCCATGGTCAGGAACAGGGTGCCCAGGGCAGTGAAGATATAGGGCAGCTTGTTGACTTCCGGTTTTTCAGTCATGCAAAAAAACTCCTACAGAATGTTGGCGTAATCTGCCTCGATGCGATCGAGACTGAGATTGGTCAGGAACCCGGAAAAGCACATCCAGGCGCTCAATGCATTCAGGTCGGCGAAGGGTTCCGGCAGATAGCGCGGCGGCACTACCAAGCCCTCTTCCACCAGTTGACCGAGGGTGCGCATGTCTTCCAGGGTGGTCTTGCCACAGAACAGCAGTGGGATCTGCTGCAGCTTGCCCTGGCGCACCGCCAGCTGAATGTAGTTATAGGTCAGGATAAAACCCTTGAGATAGGCCAGGTCCTTGGTGAATGGCAGGCCATCGCTGCTGGAACCACGGAATACGCGGCTGGCGTTGTTGTAGCTATCATCCTCGCTGTACCCTTCGCCCCGATAGAAGCCGAACACATCGAGAAAGTCGCCGCCGGACTCCGCCAGCTGGATCGCCCGGGTGCGATTGGTCAGCTTGCGCAGGCGCGACGGATAGGAGGCGAAGGTGATGATCTCCATCAGGATCGCCAGCCCTTCCTGGGTCACCGTGGACGATGGCGGCCCCTTGGCCAGGAAGGTGCAGATCGGCTGATGCTGGCCATTGAGACTGGTGGCCACATGCACCATGCCTTCGTGTACCGCAAGAATCTTCAGATCGCGCTGATTGAACAGCGCGTCGCTGCGGATCTTGATGTAGTCGGCGCCGGCGGCAGCATCGGCGACAATGCCGTCCGATTCAAATACCCGCACCGCGCGATCATCAGGGAAAACCTGATCCATCTGCGCCTGCAGAATGGCCACGGCTTCGGGTGCGGCAATGGTCTTGGGCTCACGGCCCAGGTCATTGCCGATATTGCTCAGCGACTCACTGAGCATGATGCCCAGGTCGGTGATGGTCGGGTCGCCGGCGTGGAAGGCATCGGAGGCCGAGCCGTACAGCTCCTGAGAGATACGCCCCATCTCCGGCGTGCCTCGGGCTTCGAGCATGCGGATGACCATACGGTATTCCCGGCACATACGGCGCATGATCTGGCCCACCGGGTTGAAGGTGCCGAGCTGGCGGGTGATGTCGCGCTCGATATCCTGGAATACCTGCAGGCGCTCGGCGGGGTCAAAGGCCATGGGCCGGCGCTTGTAGTAATCCGGCCCGACATCGGGAAGCTTCTTGCAGCCGTCGCGAAAGAACTGATCACGAATGGCGTCATCCCACTTGATCGCATCCAGCACCCGAATCGGCGCCTGCGCCTCGACAATACGGTCCGACAGGCTGCGAATAACCAACTGGTACTGCTCGCTCTGTTTTACCGCCATGCGGTGCTCCCTATGCTCTCGCTGATTTTCTCGTTGCCGGTGCTCGGTGCTCGGTGCCGTGCGGGGAAACATTGATCTGGCTGGCTTGTGAAGTGGCCAGGTCAGGTACTGCCCAGCCCGGACACGCTGCAAGTACATCCCTGTAAGCTCGCGGTTGCCGTCCCTGGCAACCGACGGTCCGGGCTGGGCAGTACCTGACCCGGCTTGCAAGCCTCAGTGTGGATCAATGTTTCCGGCTAGTCCGTTTTTCGGGGTGTAGCGCACCCGCGCTACGCCTTCGGCCTTGCCGCCAATTCGAACCCTGTCGTCGCGCAGGCGCGCGACAACCCGAAAAACAAACCGACAGCCACTCCCTATTATTCGGAAAGCGGATCATTGCACGAACTGTACAAGCGGGGTCCGCTTTCCTTGCACAGAGCCACAACCAACATCCAACCCACAACTCGTGGATTCCCCGCCTTCGCGGGGAATGACGAGTTGAACCCCGATACTTAAACCTCAGGCCGCATATGCGGGAACAGGATCACGTCGCGGATTGACGGCGAGTCGGTCAACAGCATTACCAGGCGGTCGATGCCGATGCCTTCGCCGGCGGTCGGCGGCATGCCGTATTCCAGGGCGCGGACGAAGTCGGCGTCGAAGTGCATGGCTTCGTCGTCGCCGGCGTCTTTTTCAGCCACCTGGGCATGGAAGCGCTCGGCCTGGTCTTCGGCGTCGTTCAACTCGGAATAGGCGTTGGCGATCTCGCGGCCGCCGATGAACAGCTCGAAGCGATCGGTGACGTTCGGATCCTGATCGTTGCGGCGGGCCAGCGGTGATACCTCGAACGGGTATTGGGTGATGAAGGTCGGCTGCTCCAGCAGATGCTCCACCAGCTCCTCGAAGATCATCACCTGCAGTTTGCCCAGACCTTCGTGGCCCAGGACCTTGGCACCGGCCTTCTTGGCGATCTCCCGGGCCCGGTCGATGTCGGTCAGATCCGCAGCGGTGAGGTCCGGGTTGTACTTGAGAATGGAGTCGAATACCGACAACCGCGCAAAGGGCTCGCCGAAGTGGAATACCTTGTCGCCGTAGGGCACATCGGTGGTGCCCAGCACCGCCTGAGCCAGTTCGCGGAACAATTCCTCGGTCAGGTCCATGTTGTCTTCGTAGTCAGCGTAGGCCTGGTAGAACTCGAGCATGGTGAACTCGGGGTTGTGCCGGGTCGAGACGCCCTCGTTACGGAAGTTGCGGTTGATCTCGAAGACCTTCTCGAAGCCACCGACCACCAGCCGCTTGAGATACAGCTCCGGCGCAATACGCAGGTACATCGGCAGATCCAGCGCATTGTGGTGCGTCTCGAAGGGCTTGGCCGCAGCGCCGCCGGGAATGGTCTGCAGCATCGGGGTTTCCACTTCGAGGAAGCCGCGGTCGCTGAGGAAGCGGCGAATCTGCGAGATCACCTGGGAGCGCACGCGGAAGGTATCGCGCACTTCCTCGTTGACGATCAGGTCCACATAACGCTGGCGATAGCGCTGCTCGGTATCGGTCAGGCCGTGGTGCTTGTCCGGCAGCGGACGCAGGGACTTGGTCAGCAGCTGGACTGCGGTCATGTGTACATAGAGATCGCCCTTGCCGGAACGCGCCAGGGTGCCTTCGGCGGCGATGATATCACCCAGGTCCCAGCTCTTGATCGCTTCCAGGGTCTCGGCCGGCAGGCCCTTGCGGTCGACATAGACCTGGATACGCCCGCTCATGTCCTGCAGCACCATGAACGCGCCGCGGTTGAGCATGATACGGCCCGCCACCTTGACCGGAATCGCGGCTTCAGCCAGCTCTTCCTTGCTGCTGTCGGCATACTTCTGCTGCAGATCGCCGGCCAGGCTGTCGCGACGGAAATCATTCGGGAAGACATTGCCCTTGGCACGCTCCGCGGCCAGTTTTTCCTTGCGCAGCGCGATCAGGCTGTTTTCTTCCTCTTGCAGTGCATGCTCGTTCAGCGGTTGTTCACTCATTTCGGTGTCCTGGGTAAATCAATTCAGTAAGGTGCGGGGAGCGGTAGTCAGGGCCCGGTTACAGGCCCTGTTTCAGGCTGGCTTCAAGGAACTCGTTGATATCGCCGTCCAGCACGCCATCGCAGTCGCTGTCCTCGATGCCGGTGCGCAGGTCCTTGATCCGCGACTGGTCGAGTACATAGGAGCGGATCTGATGACCCCAGCCGATGTCCGACTTGCTGTCTTCCTGGGCCTGGGAGGCTTCGGTGCGCTTCTGCATTTCCAGCTCGTACAACTTGGCCCGCAGCATCTTCATCGCGGTGTCCTTGTTGGCGTGCTGGGAGCGCTCGTTCTGGCAGCTGACCACAGTGTTGGTCGGGGTGTGGGTGATCCGTACCGCCGAGTCGGTGGTGTTGACGTGCTGACCACCGGCGCCCGAGGAGCGATAGGTATCGATACGCAGATCAGCCGGGTTGATCTCGATTTCAATGTTGTCATCGATTTCCGGCGACACGAACACCGCGGTGAACGAGGTATGGCGGCGGTTACCGGAGTCGTACGGGCTCTTGCGCACCAGGCGGTGTACACCGATTTCGGTGCGCAGCCAACCGTAGGCATAGGCGCCCTTGACGTGAACCGTGGCGCCCTTGATGCCAGCCACCTCGCCCGCAGTCAGCTCCATGATGGTCGCTTCAAAGCCGTTATGGTCGGCCCAGCGCAGGTACATGCGCAGCAGCATGTTGGCCCAGTCCTGGGCCTCGGTGCCGCCGGAGCCGGCCTGGATATCCAGGTAGGCGTTGTTCTCGTCCATCTCACCGCTGAACATGCGGCGGAATTCCAGTGCTTCGAGGCGGGTCTGCATGCGTTCCAGCTCACTGGTCACATCATCCACGGCGCCTTCGTCATTCTCTTCGACGGCCATTTCCAGCAGCTCGGAAGCATCTTCCAGACCGGAGTGCAGATCGTCCAGTGTGCCGACAATTTCTGCCAGCGAGGCACGCTCACGGCCCAGGTTCTGGGCTCGCTCGGGCTCGTTCCAGACGGCCGGGTCTTCCAGCTCGCGCTCTACTTCGGTCAGCCGATCACGTTTGTGATCGTAGTCAAAGATACCCCCTGATGGTCTCGGAGCGGCCACGCAGGTCTTTGATGGTGTTCAGAATCGGATTGATTTCCATGGTGACAAATCCCGTCAGGAAAAAGGGGACATTGTAGCGGAAAACCCCGCTCCGGTGCAGTGATCAGGGCGGCGATCCGATCAGCAGGCCTGTAGGTGCCGAACCATCAACTGCAGGCTCTGGCGGCCGCGGTACTCGTTGATATCCAGACTGTAGGCCAGCCGCACCTGGCGCACATTGGGATCGGGCCAGACCTGCGGATCGATGTTGAAGGCGATCGCATCCAGCACTTCGGCGCTGCCCTGGGGTTGCAACACCATCTTCAGGTGCCGCTCGCCAACCAGCCGCTGCTGGATCAGGTTGAATTCGCCATGGAAGCCCGGCTCCGGAAAGTGTTGCCCCCACGGCCCGGCCTCGCGCAGATGCGCGGCCAGTTGCAGATTGAACTCATCGGCCGTCAGTTCACCATCGCACAGCAGGCGGCCGGTCAGGTCCTCGGCGCTGAGTTGGCGCCGCACCTCGCGGTCGAAGGCTGCGCGGAAATCGTCGAAGTGGGCGGCTGGCAAGGACAGACCCGCCGCCATGGCATGCCCGCCAAACTTGTTGATCAACCCCGGATTGGCCGCAGCCACCGCATCCAGGGCATCGCGGATATGCAGGCCGGCGACCGACCGGGCCGACCCCTTGATCTCGCCCTCCCCGGCATCGGCAAAGGCGATGACCGGGCGGTGATAGCGATCCTTGAGCCGCGAGGCGAGAATGCCGATCACGCCCTGATGCCATTCGGCATCGAACAGGCAGAGGCCGAAGGGCAGGTCGGCTTCCTGCAGGTCCGTCGCCTCGAGCATGGCCAGCGCCTGCTTCTGCATGTCCTGCTCGATGCTCTTGCGGTCACGGTTGAAGCCATCCAGCTCGCTGGCCATATCCCGCGCCAGGGACTCGTCTTCAGTGAGCAGGCATTCGATGCCCAGGCTCATATCATCCAGCCGCCCGGCTGCATTCAACCGCGGCCCGATGATGAAGCCCAGGTCAGTCGAGACCAGCCGTTCGGCGGGGCGCCGCGCCACTTCGAGCAGCGCGCGAATGCCCGGCCGGCAACGCCCGGCCCGGATACGCGCCAGCCCCTGATGCACCAGGATGCGGTTGTTTGCATCCAGCGGTACCACGTCCGCCACGGTGCCCAGGGCCACCAGGTCCAGCAGTTCGCCCAGGTTCGGCTCGGGGCGCTGGGCGTTGAACCAGCCGCTGTCGCGCAGCGCGGCGCGCAGGGCCATCAATACATAGAAGATTACCCCGACACCGGCAATCGCCTTGCTGGGGAAATCGCAGCCCGGCTGGCTCGGATTGACGATGGCATCGGCCGCCGGCAGTTGCTCGGCAGGCAGGTGATGATCGGTGACCACCACCTTGAGCCCGGCCGCCTTGGCCGCCGCCACGCCATCGATGCTGGAAATACCGTTATCCACGGTGACCAGTACATCAGGCTGCCTGGCCAGCGCCACCTCGACGATTTCCGGGGTCAGGCCGTAGCCGTATTCGAACCGATTGGGCACCAGATAATCGACCTGGGCGGCGCCGAGCGCCCGCAGACCCAGCACCGCCACACTGCTGGCGGTGGCGCCGTCGCAATCGAAGTCGCCGACGATCAATATCGACTGGCGCTGTTCCAGCGCCTCGCGCAGCACTGCCACCGCCTGCTCCATGCCCTTGAACAGCGCCCAGGGCAGCAGCGCTTTCAGACTGCGGTCCAACTCCGCTGCCGATTGCACACCGCGCGCGGCATACAGGCGGGTCAGCAGCGGCGGCAGATCGCCCAGATCCGGCAATTCGGCGGGGACAACGCGGGACTCGATACGCATGGTGCTCAGCGCTCTCCCATCAGCCACTCAAGAACGAATTCATGCTGGGTATCGGCATCACTGACATAGAGCACGCCATCGGCAATCATCACGCCCCATTCGATGGTCCGACCCAGCTCGCTGGCCAGCGCGTCCAGTGGCTCCTGGGGCAGTACCGCAATATTCACGTTCTTCAGGTTGGCCACGGCGGGAACCACCTTGCCTGCCCACACCCGGGTGCTGCCGTAGGCCAGCAGCGAGACCCGCTCGGCGCGTCGCGAGCACCAGGTCAGCCGATCGGCATCCGGTTGGCCGACCTCGATCCAATGTTCGACGCGGTCATCCAGACTCTTGTGCCACAGCGCCGGCTCATCCACCTCGGACAGGCCGCGGCCGAAGGCCAGGCGCTCCTGGTACCAGAGCGCGTAGGCGAGAATGCGCGAGGCCAGGCGCTGGCCGGTCTCCGACGGATGCCGGGCCACAGTGATCCGCAGATCCTCATAGACGCCGCGGTCGGTATCGGTAATGTTGAGATGGACTTTACAGGGGATGGACTGGAGCGCCATGGGGCTGGGTATTCCTGATTCTGGGGGCCGGCAGTGTAGCGCAAAACGCCCTGCCCCGCCCAATTCGGCGCCGGAAGGTCAGCCGTCACTCACCCCCCTTGCGGTCCATTCCTTCGAGAAAATACGGCAGGACATGCAGGATGAACAGCATCAACAGCGTCGCCAACACCGCAGTGGCTTCCAGGCCAAGCCCGACGCAGACGCCTACCGCCGCGGTCATCCAGACGCCGGCAGCCGTGGTCAGGCCCTTGACCTCGTTCATGTTGCTACCCTTGATGATGGTGCCCACACCGAGAAAGCCGATACCGGCGACGATCCCCTGCACCACCCGGCTCATGGCATCATCGCCGCCGCCCACCAGCTCGGAGCCGAGCACGAACAGCGCCGCGCCGGTGCATACCAGCATGTGGGTGCGCACGCCGGCTGCCTTGCCGTGAGTCTCCCGTTCATAACCGAGCAGGCCACCCAGCAGCGCCGCTACCAGCAGCCGCAACCCGACCCGGGTCGCTTGCTCCACATCGGTCAGGTCGGAGAACTCGCTGGCCAAGGTGGCCATGATGATGTCGAAAACGTCCATTGCCGAACCCGCGTCTCATGGGTGGGAACCATCAGCATAGCAGTCAGGATACTGTGCGCCGGGGCACCGGTTGCCGGGTAATCTCCCGCCGCAGCAGGCGCCCCCAGACCGTGCCGGGTGCGATGCGCCAGACCTGATGGTGCAGCCAGGCCATGGCCTCGGCATCCTGCGCCACCAGGCTCTGTTCGGTACGGTCGAGCGCACCGGGCCCCTGTTCCAGGCAGCGCTGCGCCAACGCATCCAACCGCTGACGCCGTGGCCCTGCCGGCGCAGTACGCGCCAACGTCACCTGCAAACGGTTATGTCGGGGATGGATCACCGACTCGCAGAAACCGGGCTGCGGGGTTCCTTCCAGTGGGCTGCGCACCATCTCCTCCAGCAGCTTCGAGCCGTAGGCTTCCTCGGCGGTCATCAGCCAGCCGCGGCGGCGCAGCCGCTGGCCCAACTGCACCCGGCTGAGCATGACGGAAATCGGCGCAGCGAAGATCAGTGGCAGCGCCACCGGCAGCGACCAATAGAAGAACATCGGCTTGAGCCAGAGGGCGAACAACGCCCAGACCAGCCCCAGAATCGAGCCCGGAGCCTGATAGACCAGCGCCTCGCCCCAACCAGTCTCGCTGGTCCGGTTCTGCCCGGCCCAGTGCAGTTTGATATTGAACAGCGCCTCGGCCACGTACCGCGAATGGGACAGCATGCGGATCGGCGCCAGCAGCGCGGACACCACTATCTCCAGCAATACGCTGCCCAGCAGTCGGAAGAAGCCGCCGAACGCACGGACCCGCCGGGTCAGTGCCGCATCCGCCAGGCCGAGAAACTTGGGCAGAAACAGCAGACCAAGAGTACAGCCCACCAGCGTCGCTGCACGCAGCGGTTGCCACTGCGGCCATACCGGGAACAGCTGGTGCGGGTCGGGAAAATAGTTGATCGGCCACAGCACCAGGCGGGTGGTAGCGATGGTGGTCAGCACCAGGAAAGCCAGCCACAGCGGCGAGGCCAGGTAGGACATGATGCCGTTGAGAAAGGCCATGCGATGGGCAAATCGCAGCCGGCGGCTGCCGAGCATCAACCACAGGTGCTGCATGTTGCCCTTGACCCAGCGCTGGTCGCGGGTCAGCTCATCCACCAGGGACGGCGGCGACTCTTCCCAACTGTCCTGCAAGCCCGGCTCCAGCCAGACTTCGTGACCGGCGCGCCCCAGATAAGCCGCCTCGACAAAGTCATGACTCATGATCGGCCCGCGGAACAGGCCCCAGCCCGGCAGCTTGCGCAGGCCGCAATGGGCCATGAAGGGCTTGATCCGCAAAATGGCGTTGTGCCCCCAGAACGCCGCCTCGCCCAGTTGCACCGCGGCCAGCCCGGTAGTGAACAACGGGCCATATAACTGGCTGGAGAACTGCTGGACCCGGGCGAACAGCGAGCGGCCGTTGAGCAGCTCGGGGCTGGTCTGCAGGATGCCCACCGCCGGGTGACGCTGCATCAGCTGCACCATCTTCACCAGCGTCTCGCCGCCCATCAGGCTGTCGGCGTCCAGCACCACCATGTAGTCGTAATCCCGGCCCCAGCGCCGTAGAAAGTCGCCGACGTTGCCGCTCTTGTAGTTCAGGTTGAGTTTGCGCCGCCGGTAGAACAGGCGCCCCGCTGCGCCCAGCTTGTCCACCAGTTGTGCCCAGGCCGCCTGCTCCTGCAGCCAGGTGTCCGGCTCACGGCTGTCAGACAGGATGAAGAAATCGAAGTGCTCCAGCCGGCCGGTCCGTTCAAGGCTGCGGTAGACCGCGCTCAGCCCACCCAGGCTGCGCTCGATCGGCTCATGGTAGATGGGCATCAGAATCGCCGTGCGCGCCAGTGGCGTGGCAGCCAGCGTGGCGGCATCCTGTTGCTGCAGCAGCGATTGCCGGTCGCCACCCAGCCGGCGCAGGACGAAGCCGGCAACGGCGATCCAGAAGCCGAAGGAAATCCAGGCGAACAGCAGCGCGAACAGCACCAGCATGCCGATTTCCACGGCGTTGCCGCCATTGTAGGGCAGGATCGACAACATGAACCAACTGGCCAGCAGGGTCTGCCCGAGCACCAGCGCCAGCAAACAGCTGCGGCGCAACCAGGCCGCCGCACGCCAGCGGCGCCGGCTCGCGGTGGTATCGATGATGTCGGCGGGTACCACGGTCGACATCATCAATAATCTCCGTAGCCAATACTGCCACGCCGCAGGGGCGGGGTCGCCGGGGCTATCGGCGGCGGCTCTATTCCTGCCCGCTGGGGTTGCAGACAGAGGTCGAACAGCTCCTCGGCAGGGGCGCCAATATTGTCGGCCATGGTCCGCAGAACCGCCGCCTGCAGCTCTGGCGTTGGCTCCCGGCCTGCCCAATGCAACCAGGCCAGTACCCGGCGCAGAGTGAATTCAGCCACCGTTGTGTACATGCTGTCTCCGCTGGTTACTTGATGACATTCAGCACATCACTGCCCGGCGCGAGCTGATAGGTCCAGGTCTCGCTGAGGGTCTGATCGCCCTCGCGCAGGAAGGCGCGTACCGACAGGGGGCGATCCGCGGCCGGCCGGACCAGCATCGACAGCCGCCAGCGCTCGAGGGCGGGAACGTATTCGACGAACTGTTCGATCAGTTCACCGTCTTCCAGGGCGGTCGCCTCGGCGGCGACCGGTGCCTGCGCCGGGTGGTCTTCCAGCGGGCCGCCGGCAAAGTCGACGATCACCCGCACTGCGCCCTCGACATCGCCACCGCCGATGCGAGTGCCATCACCAAGAAAGCTGTCCACTGCCTGGGCCATGGGACTGTCCGCCAGATCCGCCTTACCGAAGCGGGCGATATAGTCGAACCGGTGCGGCCCTTCCGCTGGCAGTCCGCCGTCGGGGGTCCAGAACGCCACGATATTGTCGTTGGTTTCATCCGGGGTCGGCAGCTGAGTCAGCACCACATGCCCCTTGCCCCAGTCGCCCTGCGGCTCGATCCAGGCACTGGGCCGCGTGCCGTAACCGGCTTCCGGGTCCATGTAGCTGCTGAACTCGGCGTCGCGCTGGAGCAATCCGAAACCACGCACGTTCTGGGTGCCGAAGTAATCCATGGTCAGGGTGGTCGGGTTGTTCAACGGGCGCCACAGCCATTCATCGCTGGTGCCGTCGTGGACCAGCAGACCATCGCTGTCATGCACTTCCGGCCGCCATTCGCCGTCCGGGCGCAGGGTGTTCTGGCCGTAGTAGAACATGCTGGTCAGCGGTGCCACACCCGCCAGTTGGATGGCCTGGCGCGGAAACAGCACCGACTCGACCTGCAGGGTGGTTTCATCGCCGGGGGTCACGGTGAAGCGGTAGGCGCCGGCCAGGCTCTTGCCATCCAGCAGCCCGTAGAACGTCAGCTGGTCGGCTTCCGCACTGGGCTTCTCCAGCCAGAATTCGACGAAGGAAGGAAACTCTTCGCCGCTGGGCAGGCCGGTATTGACGGCGATACCGCGTCCCGACAGGCCAAAGTTGTTGTGTCGTCCCACTGCCCGGTAGTAACTGGCGCCGGCAAACACCAGGAACTGGTTGTGGATATCCGGGTCATCGAAGGGAAAGGTCAGTTTGAAACCGGCGAAGCCGAGGTCAGCCGGCATGAGCTTCTCGATTTCGCTGTTGGGGTAGCTGAACTGGGTCTTGTCGAACGCCAGCGGCTGCGCCTCACCGCCCTCGATCAGGTTGATGCGCACCGCATGGTGGTAGAACAGCCCCGGCGGAATCAGCATCAGATTGAAGGGCAGCTTGTCCTCCCGCCACAGACTGCTCTCGGGCTTGAAGCGGATGCTCTGGTAATCGTGATAGCTCAATTCCTGGAGAAAGCGCGGCACCTGCGGGGGCGCCTCCCAGGCGCTGCCAGCCAATGACTCGGCCTTATCGATCACCGTCTGGAACTGGAATTCCTCCGCTTCGAGCGCCAGCGGCATCACCAGCAAGATAGAACATACCAGGCGCTGCAAACCTATCGTCATCCTGCAATCTCCCTCAATCGCTCTGCTCCGGAACCCGTTGCGGTTTCGATACTAAGCCTTAGGTTGCCAGGCCCTGCATCAGTTCCCCATTACATGAAGCTATAAACGATCAGCCCGCCGACGCCCAGGGTGACGCTGTAGGCCAGCAGGGCCAGCACACCGTCATGGGCGATCATCGCCAGACCGAAGCAGCTCAGCGCCACCCCGGCGCTGCTGGCGGCGAAGGGCACCGGCTCGAGCAACGGCAGGGTCACCGCCA
>DXBL01000115.1 GCA_019116555.1 Candidatus Pseudomonas excrementavium | reverse complement strand
CCCGTTGCGGCGGTCATGGCGATCTATGCCCGGGAGAACGGTCAGGGCATGGTGTTCGAAATAGAAACCGAAACCCCGCCGCCGGAGGGGCATGAACCTACCCCCGAACCGCCCAAGCCCGGCGGCCGGCCGTCTCTCAAGGTCGTAAAGTAACACCGCGACATAAAAAACGGCGATCCCGAAAGGGCATCGCCGTTTTTTATTGCCTGGCCGGTGGCCGGAGTTTCAGTCGATATACTCGAACAGCTTGACGATGCGCTGCACGCCGCCGACCTGCTGCACCGCGGCGACGGCGGCATTGGCTTCGGCATGGGTAACCAGCCCCATCAGATAGACCACGCCGGCCTCGGTGACGACCTTGATGCGGCGACCGGGGATGTTGCTGTCAGCCAGCATCCGGGTCTTGCTGCTGGAGGTGATCAGGGCATCGTTATTACGCGCCAGCAGCGACAGTTTCGGCCCCACCGTCAGTTCGTTATGCACGGTCTTGACCCGTTGCACCTGCTTCACTGCATTGCCCGCCAGCTCGCGCAACTCGGCCCGCGGGACCTGGCCGGTCAGTAGCGCCACGCCGTTATAGCTGACCACATCAAAGCGGGCCTCGCTTTCCAGGTCAGGGTGGGCCTTGGCAACGTTGACGCTGGCCTTGGTTTCGATCAGCTGATCATCGATGCTGCTGCCCAGGGTGCGGGTGCCATAATTATGGTCGATCGGGTTCTCCCGGGTCGCAGTCAGCACGCCGCTGCAGCCAGTCAGGGTCAACGCCAGGATGATGGCGGTCAGGCGGATCATTCTTCGCTCCCGAACAGTTGCCGGTCGATCAGGTCGCACAGGCAGTGGATCGCCAGCAGATGGACTTCCTGGATGCGTGCGGTGGAGCGGGCCGGCACCCGGATTTCCACGTCTTCAGGCAGCAGCAGCGACGCCATGCCGCCACCATCGCGGCCGGTCAGTGCCACGACCAGCATGTCGCGGTCGTGGGCGGCCTGGATGGCCTGCAGCACGTTGCCGGAATTGCCGCTGGTGGAAATCGCCAGCAACACGTCGCCGGGCTGACCCAGGGCGCGAATCTGCTTGGAGAAGACTTCGTCGTAGCTGTAGTCATTGGCGATCGACGTGATGGTCGAGCTATCGGTCGTCAGGGCGATGGCCGGCAGACTGGGGCGTTCGCGCTCGAAGCGGTTGAGCAGCTCGGAAGAAAAGTGCTGGGCATCGCCAGCGGAGCCGCCGTTGCCGCAGGTGAGAATCTTGCGCTCGCTCAGCAGGCAGCTGACCATCAGTTGACTGGCCTGTTCGATGCTGGGTCCCAGCACGTCCATGGCGCGGGTCTTGGTTTCAATGCTGTCGGTGAACAGCTGTCTGATACGGTGTTGCATGTCCATAAGAAGAACTCGCTAGCAGGTGAAGGCTTCTCGGATCCATCGGTATGAGGCCGGGTCCGCGGGGTCGCCGGTAGCCGCGACAACGTCGAAGCGACAGGACTGGTTGACCAGATGGGGGTGGGTCAGCAGGTAGTGATGGGCAGCGGCGATCAAGCGTTTCTGCTTGCGCCAGTCCACGGTCTCCACCGCATCGCCCCACAGGTTTCGTCGCCGGTAGCGCACTTCGACGAATACTACTGTATCCGCATCGCGCATGACCAGATCCAGCTCGCCCTGTTTGCAGCGGTAATTGCGGGCGAGCAGGCGCAGGCCGGCGCTGATCAGCAGTCGTTCGCTGGCGCGCTCGGCCTGGTTGCCGGTGCGCTGCTTGTCGGTCAGCTGGGTCATTGCAGTAGCAGTGGCGGTTCCAGCATCGGCCGCAATTGGCCATCGACCATCTCGCCCCAGGGCAGGACCCGGAGAATCCGGCCATTACTGTCCAGCGACAGGGTGCCGGTGGCGCCGTCGATACGGGTCTCAGGCTGCTCCTGCATCAGCAGCAGGCGGCTGAAGATGCGCTGGGCATCGACGCCCATCGCATACAGACGACCCATGGGGCCGGCCGCGGTCGGCCAGCTGTCGACGACAGTCTGATAGAGCGGGTCGGAGCGGGTCAGCAGCCAGGGGATCTCCGCAATCATGATGCCGTCGATATCCGGGTTCGGCTCGCCGTTCAGTGACAGGCGATAGGCGCGCGAGGCGGCGTAGACGGGGAGGTCGCCGGCATACTGGAACACCAGGGTCGGCTTGATCTGGCGGGCCTGCAGGGGATCGGCGGCCAGGAACAGGGCATCCAGGTCCGGCCGTGGCGTGGGCTGTGCTGCGCCGCCGTCTTCCGAGCCGCTGGTTACCTCCTGGTTGGGCTGGTGGCTTTCGCGCACCTGCAGCAGGCCGGCAATCTGTCCCGAGATGCGTGCCGGCTCGTCGATGAGTTCATGGCCGACCAGCTGGCCGCCCAGTTCCTGCCATTGGTCGACGAAGGCGCGCGCCGAGCGTTGGCTCCAGTCGTCGTGGTTGGCCAGGATTGCCATCTGCCGATGCCCATCCTGCCAGGCCTGCAATGCGGCGGAGCGGGCTTCGTCCTCCGGCGCCAGGCCGAACTGGAACAGCCCGGGCGGCGGCGTGGCGGTGGTGTCGGCGTAGTTCAGCGCCAGGGTGGGCAGCGGCAGCGCGGGCAGGGCGGCGAGACTCGCGACCTGCTGGCGATCCAGCGGACCGACGACCCATTGCACGCCATCGGCCTGGGCCTGCTGGTAGAACTGCAGCAGGTTGGGGTAGGCGCCGCTGTCGTACAGGCTGATCCGGGGTTGGGCCAGGCCTTCGCTGTGCGCGTGATACTGGGCGGAGAGAAAACCGTCACGCAGGGCCTCGGCGGCCGCAGCCAGTCCGCCCTCGAAGGGCAGCAGCAGGCCGATGTGCTGCGGGCGTTCGGCGTGCAGTTCCAGCAGACGGCTGATGCCTTCGGGTGGTGTGACCGCTGCCGGATGGGTGGCATGTCGGTCCTGCCATTGCTGCATGGCGTGCACCTGCAGGTCCAGGTTGCCATGGTCGCGTACGATCAGTGCCAGCTCCAGCCAGCCGGCCAGATCGCCCGTGGCGGCGGTGGATGCCTCGCGTAGTTGGTCGGTCGGTGCCTGGTTCAGGTTGTTCCAGATCTGCGCCAGGTTGTCCTGCTGGGCGTTGGCGGGCAGCAGGTTGTGAATGAAGATGCGCTCCTGCGCGGCGCTCAGGTACTCACCCGCAGCGGCCATGGTGTCGGCCCGCAGCAGCTGGATCTCGATCTGCGCGTCGGGCGTCAGGCTGTCGAGCTGTTGCAGCGACGGGTGGCGCAGGGCGCGCAATGCGGCAGCCGGTTGGTCCAGGGCCAGCTCGCTGCGCGCCTGCAGCTCACTGAAGCGCTGCTGTTGATCCAGTGGCAGGTCGCTCTGCGGGATCATCGCGAGAATGCTGCGCACCTGATCGGGCTGGTTGCGGTTAAAGGCAGTCTGGGCTGCGTGCAGGCGCAGCAGGTGGGCTTCGGCACCGGAGCGGCGCTCGGCCTGGCGGAGAATGTCCTCGACGGGAGTGTCGGTGGTGGCGGGCAGTTCCGACAGCTGGCGTGGAGTCGAGGAGCAACCGGCAATCAGCGAAGCCAGCAGCAGGCCGGCGAGCGGCAGACGATTCATGCGGAGCATCAGGCAGGGTACCTTGGTGGCGCGTGAGCAATTGACCTGCATTGTAACCAAGGGTCGTGCTCCCCGCCATGCGCTTGGGTGGAACCCGGTCACGTCCTGTACAATGGCCGGTAAACTCGCAACAGGATTCGTCATGACTGTCACCACCGGTACCTTGTATGTCGTCGCTACCCCGATCGGCAATCTGCAGGACATGACGCCGCGGGCGCTGGAAGTGCTCAATTCGGTCAGCCTGATCGCCGCGGAGGATACCCGGCACAGCGGTCGGTTGCTGCAGTACTTCAGTATCCAGACGCCGACCACTGCCTGTCATGATCATAACGAGCGGGGCAAGAGTCAGCGGCTGGTCGAGCGTTTGCTGGCCGGGGATGATCTGGCGCTGATTTCCGATGCGGGTACGCCGCTGATCTCCGATCCGGGTTTTCATCTGGTGCGCCTGGCGCGGGAAGCAGGGGTGCGCATCTGTCCGGTACCCGGCGCCTGCGCGTTGATCGCGGGCTTGAGCGCAGCGGGCCTGCCATCGGATCGTTTCGCCTTCGAGGGCTTTCTGCCGGCCAAGGCCCATGGCCGGCGCCAGCGCATCCAGGCGCTGGCGGCAGAGCAGCGCACCTGGATGCTCTATGAAGCGCCGCATCGCCTGCTGGAATGTCTGGAGGACTTGCTCGAGCTGCTGGGGCCGGAGCGCCAGGTAGTCCTGGCGCGGGAACTGACCAAGACCTTCGAGACCATCAAGGGTGCGCCGCTGGTCGAGCTGGTGGCCTGGGTGCGCGCCGACGCCGACCAGCAGCGCGGCGAATGCGTGCTGATCGTCGAGGGCGCACCGCAACCGGCGGAGGGCGATGCGCTGGACCCCGCCGCCGAGCGAGTGCTGGATATCCTGTTGGCAGAGTTGCCGGTGAAGCAGGCGGCGGCGCTGGCGGCGCAGATCACCGGGCTGAAGAAGAATCGGCTGTATCAACTGGCTCTGGAAAAGACCGTCTGAGCGAAGCGGCTGCCGCATGGGTGGCCTTCATATAGCACTGGGGTGAAAATCCCCGTTCTTGAGCGATCAGCGCTTGCTGTCAGTGGGTAACCGGGCTAATCTTGCGTCCAGGAGTTGGCCGAACAGTCGCTGTATCGCTTTGCGGTATGGAGGAAAGTCCGGGCTCCACAGGGCAGAGTGCCAGGTAACGCCTGGGAGGCGTGAGCCTACGGAAAGTGCAGCAGAGAGTAGACCGCCTAAGCGCGCAAGCGCCGGTAAGGGTGAAAGGGTGCGGTAAGAGCGCACCGCGCGACTGGCAACAGTTCGTGGCATGGTAAACCCCACTCGGAGCAAGACCAAATAGGAATCCTATGGTGCGGCCCGCACTGGGTTCGGGTAGGTTGCTACAGGCAGTCAGTGATGGCTGTCGCAGAGGAATGACTGTTCTCGACAGAACCCGGCTTACAGGCCAGCTCCCTTTTTTCTCCGCCTAGAATTTTTTTTGCCCCTGAAAAAATCCTCATACCTCATGTTCAACTTTAAGTTGCATGGGCATCTCTTTGTTATTACTTCAATTCTCTTTCAAGCAGAGCTGCTGCTTTCTCCTGTTTCCTCCTGATGCTTCGCTAAACCCGCGCCATATAAGGCTTTTTCTGTGAATTGGTGACTTGACGCTGTTTGGGCGCCTTTCTATAGTGTGCGAAAGTGGGTTGAAGTGGGCAAAAGTGGATTTTTTTGGGTTTGGCGTTGTCACAGCTGTGGTCTCATCAGGGGAATAACAAAACGTGTTTCGTGGAGCGAACGCCATCAATCTGGACGCCAAGGGGCGACTCGCGATGCCTGCCCGGTATCGTGACCGTCTGCTGGACTCCTGTGGCGGCCAGCTGGTAGCGACCATTGCCCTGGAAGAGCGTTGCCTGTGGATCTACCCGATGCACGAGTGGGAAGCCGTCGAGCAGCAACTGCGCAAGGCGCCGAACATGCATCCTGCGGTCAAGCGGCTCAATCGCCTGCTGATCGGTAATGCCAATGAAATTGAGCTGGACAGCCACGGCCGTTTTGTCGTGCCGCCGCTGTTGCGCGACCACGCCGGTCTCGACAAGAAAGTCATGCTGGTGGGGCAATTGAGCAAATTCGAGCTGTGGAGCGAGGAGGTCTGGCAGGCCACCACCGCAGCGTACCTGGAAGAAGAGCAGGATGTCGGCGAGTTGCCGGCAGAACTGCATTCGTTGAGCCTATGAATCAGCAGACCGAATTGAAACATGTCAGTGTACTGCTGAACGAAGCGCTGGAAGGACTGGCGGTTCGGCCGGAGGGCACTTATATAGACGGCACCTTTGGCCGCGGCGGCCACAGCCGCGCCATTCTTCAGCAGCTGGCCGACGGGGGGCGGCTGCTCGGCTTCGACAAGGACCCGGAGGCGATACGGGTCGGAAAGCAGCTGGCGGCCGAAGACGGCCGCTTTGTCGTTGTACAACGTTCATTTGCGGATATGGCCGAAGAGCTGCGCGAGCGCGGTCTGCACGGTCGTATCGATGGCGTGCTGTTGGATCTGGGCGTGTCTTCGCCGCAGCTGGATGACCCGCTGCGCGGCTTCAGTTTCCTCAACGACGGCCCGCTCGACATGCGTATGAACCCGGATGTGGGGCAGAGCGCCGCCGACTGGATCAACAGCGCCGACGAAGCCGACATCGCCACCGTGCTCTGGGAGTACGGCGAGGAGCGTTTTTCCCGCCGCATGGCCCGCGCCATCGTCAGTCGCCGCATCGAGCAGCCATTCACCCGCACTGCGGATCTGGCCGAGGTGATCAAGGTGGCCAACCCCGCCTGGGAAAAGCACAAGCATCCGGCGACCCGCGCCTTCCAGGGCATCCGCATCTTCATCAATCGCGAGCTGGAAGACCTGGCCGACGGCCTGCGCGCCGCGCTCGAAGTGCTGGCGCCGGGTGGCCGTCTGGCGGTGATCAGCTTTCATTCGCTGGAGGATCGTCAGGTCAAGCAGTTCATGCGTCGCGAGGCCAAAGGTGCGCCACTGCCGCGCGGCCTGCCGGTGCGCGATGCGGACATCGACACCAGCCTGAAGCTGATCGGCAAGGCCATCAAGCCGTCCGCTGACGAAATCGCCGTCAACCCCCGCGCCCGCAGCGCGGTACTGCGTGTGGCGGAGAAGCACAGATGAGCGAGCAGACTCAGTCCGTAGCCCAGCCAATCCGTTCCGGCCTCCCTGCCGGCAGCGGCTGGTTGCTTACGGTCTGGATCCTGATTCTGGGTAGCGCCCTGGCGGTACCCTACAGCGCCCACTGGAGTCGTCAGCTGCTCAATGAACTGGCCGCGGAAATGACCCAGCGCGAGAAGGCGCAGGCAGAGTGGGGGCGATTGATTCTGGAGCAGAGCACCTGGACCGCGCACAGCCGGGTCGAGACGATTGCGACTCGCCAGTTGGGCATGCGGGTTCCCGAGCCCAACGAAGTGATTCTGGTGCAGCCATGAAGAAATTCGCCCTCAAACCCAATGGCAGCCTCTATCCCTGGCGTTTCCGGCTGGTCATCGCGCTGCTCGGTCTGTGCTGCGTGGCAGTGACCTGGCGCATCGCCGAGCTGCACGTGCTGGACGAGGGCTTTCTCAAGAATCAGGGTGACAAGCGCAGCGTGCGCCACGTGCCTATTCCCGCCCACCGCGGGCAGATCACCGACCGCAATGGTGAGCCGCTGGCGGTGAGCACCCCGGTGCTGACCATCTGGGCCAACCCGTCCCAGTTGATCAACCAGAAGCCGCAGTGGCCGGCATTGGCGGAGGCATTGGGTACCGACCTGTCCACCTTCAGTGAGCGCCTGCAGAGCAACGCCGACAAGGAGTTCATCTACCTGCGTCGGCGTATGGTGCCGGCGGCTGGCGAAGCGGTCATGGCGCTCAAGGTGCACGGCGTCTACAGCATCGAGGAATACCGGCGCTTCTATCCGGCGGGCGAAGTGGCGGCCCATCTGGTCGGCTTCACCAACGTGGATGAAAAAGGTCAGGAAGGTGTCGAACTGGCCTACGATCACTGGCTCGAAGGGTTGCCGGGCAAGCGCCAGGTGCTGCAGGACCGGCGTGGTCGCCTGATAAAGGATGTGCAGGTGGTCAAGAATGCACGTCCGGGCAATGACCTGGCGCTGTCGATCGACCTGCGCCTGCAGTACCTTGCGCACCGCCAGCTGCGCGAAGCGCTGCAGGAGTTCGAGGCGCGGGCCGGCTCCATCGTGATGCTCGACGTGCGCACCGGCGAAGTGCTGGCGATGGTCAACCATCCTACCTACAACCCCAACAACCGCGCCAACCTCAAGCCGGACATGATGCGCAACCGCGCGTTGATCGATGTGTTCGAGCCCGGCTCCACCGTCAAGCCGATCTCCATGAGCGCAGCGCTGGCCTCCGGCCGCTGGTCGCCCACTGATCAGGTCAACGTCTACCCCGGCACGCTGCGGATCGGCCGCTACACCATCCGCGACGTCTCGCGCGCGCCGGGCGGGGTGCTGGATCTGACCGGTATTCTGCTCAAGTCCAGTAACGTCGGCATGAGCAAGATCGCCTTCGATATTGGTGGCCCGGCGCTGCGTGAGACCATGCAGAACGTCGGTTTTGGCCAGTATACCGGGCTGGGCTTCCCCGGCGAGCGGGTCGGCAACCTGCCGAGTTATCGCGAGTGGCGCCAGGCGGAGACCGCCGCCCTGTCCTACGGCTACGGCCTGTCGGTGACTACCATGCAGATGGCCCAGGCCTATGCGATTCTCGCCAACGATGGCCGCAAGGCGCCGATGTCATTGCTGCGCCTCAACGAAAAGCCGGACACCCAGCAGATGATCCCGGAGGATGTTGCCCTGACCGTACAGGGCATGCTGCAGCAGGTGATCGAGCTGCCGGGCGGCACCTTCCGGGCGCAGGTGCCCGGTTATCACGTTTCCGGCAAGAGCGGCACGGCGCGCAAGACCAGCGTCGGCAGCAAGGGCTACAAGGAAGATTCCTACCGTTCCCTGTTTGCCGGTTTCGCCCCCAGCACCGACCCGCGCATCGCCATCGCCGTGGTCATCGACGAGCCGACCAAGGGCGGCTACTACGGTGGCCTGGTGGCGGCACCGGTATTCAGCGGGTTGATGTCCAACGCGCTGCGCCTGTTGAACATCGCCCCGGACAACCTGGCCGAAATGCAGCAGGTCGAGCTGCCGATGGTGGAAACCGAAGAGGAGCGCGGATGATGCAGCTCCACCACCTCATTCCCCAATGGCAGGGCGCGCCGGTAGAGATCACGGGTCTGACCCTGGATAGTCGCAAGGTAGCACCGGGTGTTCTGTTCCTGGCCATGCCAGGGCAGCGCCATGACGGCCGCCAGCATATTGCGCAAGCTGTAGCCGCCGGCGCCGCTGCGGTGGCCTACGAGGCGGGCGACGGTTTTACCTGCGACGCCGATGTTCCCACTCTGCCGGTTGCACAATTGGCGACCGAGTTGTCCGCCATTGCCGCACGCTTCTACGGCCAGCCGGCGGATAGCCTGGGGCTGATCGGCATTACCGGCACCAACGGCAAGACCAGCGTCAGCCAGATGCTGGCCCAGGCGCTGAGTCGTCTGGGTCAGCCCTGCGGTGTTATCGGCACCCTCGGCAGCGGTCTGCCGGGCGCGTTGCTCGACCACGGCATGACCACGCCGGATGCCCTGGCCGTGCAACAGCAGTTGGCCTCGCTGTGTGATCAGGGCGCCCAGCGAGTGAGCATGGAAGTATCGTCCCACGCCCTGCAGCAGGGCCGGGTGGCCGCACTGCAGTTTGACGTCGGTGTGTTCACCAATCTGAGCCGCGACCATCTGGATTATCACGGCGACATGGCCAGCTACGGTGCGGCCAAGGCGCGGCTGTTCGCCCAGTCCCGGGCTGCGGTCATCAACCTCGATGACGAGTTTGGCCGGCAGCTGGCAGCCAGTTGTCCGGTACCGGTTACCACCTATAGCCTGAGCGACGCTGCGGCTGATCTGCATTGCAGCGATATCCGCTTCGACGCCGAAGGCATCAAGGCGCGGCTGCATACCCCGGTCGGCAGCATCGATCTGCGCAGCCCGCTGCTCGGTACCTTCAATCTGTCAAACCTGCTGGCGGTCGCCGGTAGCCTGCTGTCGCTGCAGGTCTCCCTGGAGCAGATCGCCGCGCTGATCGGCGAGCTGTTGCCGCCGGACGGCCGCATGCAGCGCCTGGGCGGTAACGGCCAGCCGCTGGTGGTGATCGATTATGCCCACACACCGGATGCTCTGGAAAAGGCTCTGGCCGCCTTGCGGGCCCATGTGGCGGGCCGGCTGGTCTGCGTATTCGGCTGTGGTGGTGACCGCGATCGCGGCAAGCGTCCGTTGATGGGGCGTATCGCCGAACAGGGTGCCGACCAGGTGGTGGTGACCGACGACAATCCGCGCACTGAGCCATCCGTCGCGATCATCGGGGAAATCCGCGCCGGCATTGAACAACCGCAGCGGGTCACAGTCATAGCCAACCGTGCCGAGGCCATCAGCCAGACCATTGCCCGTGCCGAGCCGGGGGACGTGATTCTGCTGGCTGGCAAGGGCCACGAAACCTATCAGGAGATTCATGGGGTGCGTCACCCTTTCAGCGATATCGAACAGGCCGAACGCGCCTTGCAGTACCGGGAGGATCAGCATGCTTGAAGCAATGCGCCTGTCGGATTTGCTCAAACCCCTCAACGCTGCACTCAATGGCAGCGATGCCAGTTTCGACAGTGTCAGTATCGATGCCCGTGCCGTGCGCCCTGGCGCGTTGTTTGTGGCGCTGCCGGGTACCCGGGTCGATGGCCATGACTTTGTCGCCCAGGCCCGCGCGAACGGTGCCGCTGCCGCCCTGGTCGAACGTCCGGTGGACGATCCGCTGCCGCAACTGGTGGTGCATGATGGCGCCTACGCGCTGGGTCAGCTCGGCGCCCTGAACCGCGCGGCTTTTACTGGCCCCCTGGTGGCCATTACCGGCTCCAGCGGCAAGACCACGGTCAAGGAAATGCTGGCCTCCGTGCTCGCCGAATGCGGCCCGGTACTGGCTACCCGCGGCAACCTGAACAACGAACTGGGCGTGCCCCTGACCCTGCTGGAGCTGGCGCCCAAGCATCAGTATGCCGTGGTGGAAATGGGCGCAGCCGCGCTCGGCGATATCGCCTACAGCATGCGGTTGGCCAAGCCCAGTGTGAGCGTGCTGACCAATGCGGGGGTGGCCCATATCGGCCGCTTCGGCAGCGAACAGGCGATCGCCGAGGCCAAGGGTGAGATATTCGCCGGTCTGGACAGCGCAGGGCAGGGCGTGATCAACCTCGACAGTCCCTGGTTCGAAGACTGGTATCAGACCCTGGGCCAGCGCCGGAAGCATGTCTTCAGCACCCAGAACCCCACCGCCGAACTGCGCGCCGAGCATATTCACCTCGACGAGCTGGGCTGTGCCCGGTTCACGCTGGTGGCGCCAATCGGCCAGATTGATATCCAGCTGCAACTGGCGGGGCAGCACAACGTCGCCAATGCCCTCGCGGCGGCAGGTGCGGCATTGGCGTTGAATGTACCGCTGGATGCCGTCGGCCGTGGTCTGGGCAAGCTCCAGCCGATGGCCGGACGCGGTCAGCGTCTGGCGGGGCATAACGGCGCGCTGATCATCGATGACAGCTACAACGCCAACCCGGCCTCGGTCCGCGCCGCGATCGATCTGCTGGCCGGGCTGCAAGGGCAACGTCTGCTGGTGCTGGGCGACATGGGTGAACTGGGTCAGCTGGAAGGCCAGGCCCATGCCGATATCGGCGCCTACGCTCGCGCCCAGGGGCTGGACGGTGTGTACGCCACGGGCCGGCTTTCAGCGCTGGCCGCTGCGGAATTCGGTGAAGGTGGCCAGGTGTTCGCCGACCGCACCGAACTGGCAGCGGCACTCAAGACACGGCTGGGCCCGCAGACTCGGGTGTTGGTCAAGGGCTCGCGCAGTGCGGGTATGGAAGAAGTCGTCGCCGCGCTGGTGGCAGGCTCGCAAATCAAGGAAGAGGGCTAGCCGACATGCTGCTGATACTTGCTGAATATCTCCAACAATTTCATACCGGTTTCGGTGTGTTCCAGTACCTGACCCTGCGGGGCATCCTGGGGGTGCTCACTGCCCTGGCTTTGGCGCTGTTTCTCGGGCCCTGGATGATCCGCACCCTGCAGCTGCGCCAGATCGGTCAGGCGGTGCGCAATGACGGGCCGCAATCGCATCTGTCGAAGAAAGGCACACCGACCATGGGTGGCGCGTTGATCCTGATGGCCATTACCGTCAGCACGCTGCTGTGGGCCGACCTGAGCAATCTGTACGTCTGGGTGGTGCTGGGCGTCACCGTCAGTTTCGGGGCCATCGGCTGGGTCGACGACTACCGCAAGGTGGTAGAGAAGAATTCCCGCGGGCTGGCATCGCGCTGGAAATACTTCTGGCAGTCGGTGTTCGGTCTGGTGGCCGCCGTGGTGCTCTATCTGGCTGCGGATACGCCGGTGGACACCACGCTGATCGTGCCCTTTTTCAAGAACGTCGAGTTCCAGCTGGGCATCTTCTTCGTGGTGCTGACCTATTTCGTCATCGTCGGCTCCAGCAATGCGGTCAACCTGACCGACGGGCTGGATGGCCTGGCGATCCTGCCGACGGTGATGGTCGGCGGCGCGCTGGGCATCTTTGCCTACCTGTCGGGTAACTTCCAGTTTTCCCAGTATCTGCTGATTCCCTATGTGCAGGGCTCCGGCGAGCTGCTGATCTTCTGTGGTGCCCTGATCGGCGCCGGCCTCGGCTTCCTGTGGTTCAACACCTATCCGGCCCAGGTATTCATGGGCGATGTCGGTGCCCTGGCATTGGGCGCGGCGCTGGGCGTGATCGCGGTTATCGTGCGCCAGGAAATCGTGCTGTTCATCATGGGTGGCATCTTCGTGGTCGAGACCCTGTCGGTGATCGTCCAGGTGGCCTCGTTCAAGCTGACTGGCCGCCGCGTATTTCGCATGGCGCCCATCCATCACCATTTCGAATTGAAGGGCTGGCCCGAGCCGCGGGTCATCGTACGTTTCTGGATCATCACCGTGGTACTGGTGCTGATCGGTCTGTCCACGCTGAAGTTGCGTTGAGGAAGAGAAGGTGTCACTGATCACTACGGACAAGCAGCGGATCATAGTCGGACTCGGGGCGACCGGCCTGTCGGTTGCCCGGTACCTGGCTGGCCGTGATCTGCCGTTTGCCGTTTGCGACACCCGCGCCAATCCGCCGGGGCTGGACAAGCTCAAGCGCTTCGCGCCCATGGCCGATCTGCATCTGGGTGAGCTGGATGCAGAGCTGCTGAGCAGTGCCGGCGAGCTGATCGTCAATCCGGGCATCGCCCTGGCCACACCGGCGATCAAGGCGGCAATCGATGCTGGTGTGCGGGTAGTCGGCGACATCGAATTGTTCGCCCGCGAGGCGGATGCGCCAGTCGTGGCGATCACCGGCTCCAACGCCAAGAGCACCGTGACCACCCTGGTCGGCGCCATGGCCGAGAAGGCCGGCCGGCAGGTGGCGGTGGGCGGCAATATCGGAACGCCGGCGCTCGATCTGCTGGATCAGCGGGCCGATCTGTATGTGCTGGAACTGTCCAGCTTCCAGCTCGAAACCACCCAGGCGCTGAACGCCGAGGTGGCCACGGTATTGAACATCAGTGAAGATCATATGGATCGCTATGCCGATCTGGCGGCCTACCATCTGGCGAAGCATCGGATCTTCCGCGGTGCGCGTCAGGTGGTCATCAACCGCGATGACGATCTGACTCGCCCGCTGGTCGCCGATCAACTGCCGTGCTGGAGCTTCGGCCTGTCCCGTCCTGACTTCAAGGGCTTCGGCCTGCTGGAAAAGGATGGCGGGACCTGGCTGGCCTTCGAGTTTCAGGCATTGTTGCCGGTAACCGAGCTGAAGATCCGCGGTGCACACAATCAGGCCAACGCGCTGGCGGCATTGGCGCTGGGCCATGCCATCGGCCTGCCGATGGAGGCTATGCTGGCGACCCTGCGCGAGTTCGCTGGTCTGCCGCATCGCTGCCAGTGGCTCGGACAGCATGGCGGAGTGGACTACTACGATGACTCCAAGGCGACCAACGTCGGTGCTGCGCTGGCAGCGATCGAAGGCTTCGGCGCCGACCTGCAGGGCAAGCAGGTATTGATTGCTGGCGGTGATGGCAAGGGCGCCGACTTCTCCGCGCTGGTCGACCCCATCACCCGCCACTGCCGGGCGGTGATCCTCCTTGGTCGCGATGCCCCCATACTGGAGCAGCTGCTGACGGAGCATGTGCCGGTGCAGCGCGTGAACACACTGGATGAGGCGGTTGTGGCTGCCGCTGCGGTTGCCGAGCCGGGCGATGCGGTGCTGCTGTCGCCGGCCTGCGCCAGTCTGGATATGTTCCGCAATTTCGAAGAACGCGGCCGGCTGTTCGCCGACGCGGTCGGGAGGCTGCCGGCATGATCCTCACCGACGTCATCCAACGTTCACTGGCGCCGCTGCTCGGCGAGCGCCGCTTCGACCTGGATATGCCGCTGCTGGTAGGCGGCCTGGCGCTGCTCGGTCTGGGGCTGGTGATGGTCACCTCCGCGTCCATGGAAGTGGCCGCCGGGCAGTTGAACAATCCCCTCTATTATATGAACCGCCAGTTGGTATACATGCTGATCGGCGTGCTGGCGATGCTGATCACCCTGGCCATACCGGTCGGGTTATGGGAGCAGTTCCGTTTCCCGTTGCTGTTTCTCGGCTTCGCCCTGCTGATTGCAGTACTGATTCCGGGCATTGGCCGTGAGGTCAACGGCAGCTGGCGCTGGATCGGCCTCGGGCCGATCAACCTGCAGCCCTCGGAGCTGGCCAAGCTGTTCGCCGTGGTATTCCTGGCCGGTTATCTGGTGCATCGGCGGGACGAGGTCAAGGAGCAGTGGTTCGGCTTCATCAAGCCCTTCATGGTGTTGGGGCCGATGGCCTGGCTGCTGATCATCGAGCCGGACTTCGGTGCCACCGTGGTACTCATGGGCGCGGCTACCGGCATGCTGTTCCTCGGTGGTGTCGGGCTGTTCCGCTTCACCCTGCTGTTCGGTTCGCTGGGCGGTCTGGCGGCGTTGCTGGTGCTGTTCGAGCCCTATCGCCTGCAGCGCCTGACCAGCTTCCTCAATCCCTGGAATGACCCCTACGGCACCGGCTATCAGCTGACCCAGGCGCTGATCGCCTTCGGCCGCGGCGAATGGCTGGGTACCGGGCTGGGCAACAGCATCCAGAAACAGTTCTATCTGCCCGAAGCCCATACCGATTTCGTATTCGCGGTGCTGGCCGAGGAGCTGGGTCTGATCGGCGCGCTGGCCGCTTTTGCCCTGCTGATCTTCGTCGCGGTGCGGGCGCTGTATGTCGGTCTCTGGGCCGAGAAGGCCGGGCGCTATTTCTCCGCCTATCTGGCCTACGGCCTGGCGATCATGTGGTGTGGCCAGGTACTGATCAATGTCGGCGTGAATATCGGCCTGCTGCCGACCAAGGGGCTGACCCTGCCGTTTCTCAGTTACGGCGGCAGCTCGCTGGTGGTCTGCTGTATCAGCCTGGGGCTGTTGCTGCGTATCGACTGGGAGCGCCGCCAGGCGCTGCGGGAGGCTGCCGATGGCCAGTAAGGTATTGATCATGGCAGGCGGCACCGGCGGCCATGTGTTCCCGGCGCTGGCCTGCGCCCGGCAGTTGCAACGCCAGGGCTATGAAGTGCACTGGCTGGGTACCCGCCGTGGCATCGAGGCCGAGCTGATCCCGGCTGCGGGCATTCCGGTGCATTACATCGATATCCAGGGCCTGCGCGGCAAGGGCAAGGCGGATCTGTTGAAAGCGCCGATGCGTTTGCTGCGCGCCCTGAACCAATCCCTCAGGGTGGTGCGTCAACTGCAGCCGGTTTGCGTGTTGGGTGCCGGCGGCTATGTTACCGGCCCGGGTGGCGTGGCGGCCTGGCTGCGGCGCATTCCCCTGGTGATCCATGAACAGAATGCCGTGGTCGGCACCACCAACCGGCTGCTGGCAAAGATTGCCAAGCGTCGTTGCGAGGGATTCGACGACAGTTTCGCGGCGGGCGCCGAGCGGCGCAGCACCGGCAACCCGGTTCGGCCGGAGATTTTTGCGATACCGCCAATGAGCTGGGACGGCAGTCGCCCGCCGCGCCTGCTGGTGCTTGGTGGCAGCCTCGGTGCCTTGCCCTTGAACAAGCTGCTGCCCGAAGCGCTGGCGCAGTTGCCCATCGACCAGCGGCCGCAGGTGCGCCACCAATGCGGCAAGCAGCATGTGGAAGCAGCCCGGGAGGCTTATGCCAATGCTGGCGTGAACGCGGAAGTGGAGGCGTTTATCGCCGATATGGCCGAGGCCTATGCCTGGGCCGATCTGGTGGTCTGTCGCGCCGGTGCGCTGACGGTTGCCGAGCTGGCCGCCGCCGGGCGTCCGGCCCTGCTGATCCCGCTGCCCCATGCCATCGATGATCACCAGAGCGCCAACGCACGCTATCTGGCTGATCGCGGCGCAGCCGAGCTGCTGCCGCAGAAGACCTTGACCGCCGCGCAGCTGGCGCAGCGGCTGAATACCCTGTTTACCCAACCGGAGACGTTACGACTGATGGCAGAACATGCCCGCAAGCAGGCCAAACCCGACGCCACAGCGGATGTGGTCCGCGCCTGCCTGGAGGTAGCCCTTGAATACTAAGGCCACCTACAGCCTCCCGGCGATGCGCCGCATCCGCTGCATTCATTTCGTCGGCATCGGCGGCGTGGGCATGTGCGGTATTGCCGAAGTGCTGTTGAACCTGGGCTACGAAGTATCCGGTTCCGATCTGAAACACTCGGCAGTGACCGCCCGTCTGGAGAGCTTCGGCGCCCGGGTGGATATTGGCCATCGCGCCGAGAACGTTCAGAACGCCGACGTGCTGGTGGTGTCCAGCGCGATCAATCCGAGCAACCCGGAAGTGGCCGCGGCGATGGAAAAACGCATCCCGGTGGTGCCCCGGGCGGAAATGCTCGCCGAACTGATGCGCTATCGCCACGGTATCGCGGTAGCCGGCACCCACGGCAAGACCACCACCACCAGCCTGGTCGCCTCGGTACTGGCCGCTGAAGGGCTGAGCCCGACCTTCGTTATCGGCGGTCGCCTGACCAGTGCCGGCACCAATGCCCAACTGGGCGAGAGTCGTTATCTGGTGGCCGAGGCCGATGAGAGCGATGCCTCCTTCCTGCACCTGCAGCCGATGGCGGCGATCGTCACCAATATCGATTTCGACCACATGGCCACGTACGAAGGTGACTTCAATCGCCTCAAGCGCACCTTCGTCGACTTCCTGCATAACCTGCCGTTCTACGGCCTGGCGGTGCTGTGCATCGATGATCCGGTGGTGCGGGAGATCCTGCCGCAGATCAACCGCCAGGTGATCACCTACGGCCAGTCCAAAGATGCCGATATCCGCGCGGTGGATATCGAGCAGCAGGGCATGCAGACCCACTTCACGGTACTGCGCGAGGGGCGTGAGCCGCTGCGGGTCTTCGTCAACATGCCGGGTGTGCACAACGTGCTCAACGCCCTGGCAACCATTGCCGTGACCGCCGATGAGGGCGTCAGTGATGAAGCCATCGTCAAGGGTCTGACCGGCTTCGAGGGCGTCGGTCGCCGCTTCCAGGTGCACGGCGATTTCCCGCTGGGCGATGAGGGCGACGTGATGCTGGTGGACGATTACGGCCACCACCCCCGCGAAGTCGCCGCGGTAATCAAGGCCGTGCGTGGCGGTTGGCCGGACCGGCGGCTGGTGATGGTCTATCAGCCCCATCGCTATTCCCGCACCCGTGATCTGTACGAGGACTTCGTCCAGGTGTTGGGCGAAACCAATGTGTTGTTGTTGATGGAAGTCTATCCCGCAGGGGAGGAGCCGGTACCGGGTGCGGACAGCAAGCACCTGTGCCGCAGCATCCGGCTGCGTGGGCAGATCGATCCGCTGTATGTCGAGCGTGATGCGGACCTCATGCCGCTGCTCAGGGCGGTATTGCAGCCGGGCGACATTCTGTTGACCCAGGGCGCTGGTGACATCGGCGGTCTGGCGCCGCAGCTGGCGCAGGCGCTGATCCAGCTGGGCAATGAACGGAAAGGAGATAAGGCGTAATGGTCGACGTGAAAGCCTTTGGGCGGGTCGCGGTGCTGTACGGCGGTGCTTCCGCCGAGCGCGAAGTCTCGCTGAAATCCGGCGCCGCGGTATTGACCGCGCTGCAGGGTGCCGGGGTGGATGCCTTCGGTATCGATGCCGGCGCTGATCTGGCCGAGCGCCTGATCGCCGAACGCCCCGACCGGGTCTTCATCGCCCTGCATGGCCGCGGTGGCGAGGATGGCAGTCTGCAGGGGCTGCTGGAATGCCTGCAGCTGCCCTATACCGGCAGTGGCGTCATGGCCTCGGCACTGGGTATGGACAAGCTCCGCACCAAGCAGGTATGGCAGAGCCTGGGCCTGCCGACGCCGGCCTACGCCGTACTGCGTGACGAGCAGGAGTGCGCCGCTGTGGTCGAGCGCCTGGGCACGCCGCTGATCATCAAGCCGATCCACGAAGGATCGAGCATTGGCATGGCCAAGGTGCATTCGCTGGATGAACTCAAGGCCGCCTGGCGAGAAGCGCAGAAATATGACGACGTGGCGCTGGTCGAGCAGTGGGTCACCGGCGCCGAGTTCACCGTCGGGATTCTCGATGGCCAGGCGCTGCCGGCCATCCGCCTGAGCACGCCGAATACCTTCTATGACTATCAGGCCAAGTATCTGGCCAGCGATACCCAGTACCAGTGCCCCTGCGGTCTGTCGCCGGAGCGCGAGGCGGAACTTGCCGAACTCTGTCTGCAGGCATTCAATGCCGTCGGCTGCCGTGGCTGGGGCCGGGTGGATCTGATGCAGGACAGCGATGGCAATTTCTACCTGCTCGAGGTTAATACCTCGCCGGGAATGACCGACCACAGCCTGGTGCCCATGGCAGCGGCAGCGGCGGGTCTGAGTTTCACCGATCTGGTACTGGCGATCCTCGCCAGTGCCCGCTACTGAGGACCGCACATGCTGGGGCTGATGATCCGGGACCAACGTGCAGGCAGACCTGGCGGACGGCGTAACGCGCCGAACCGGGGTGCCGTGCGCGTGACCCCGCCGGCCCCGCGTACCTGGCCGCGGTTGAGCATGCCGTCGCTGAACGATGCGGGACGGCGCATGCAGCAACTGCTCTGGCCGCTGCTGCTGGTGGTGCTGGGCATGGGGCTGTACGAACTGGCCAACCGCTTGCAGCCCCTGGCACAGCGGCCGATCAGTCTGATCAATGTCGAGGGCGATCTGCAGTACATCGATCGCGACTCGGTGCACCGGAGCATCGAGCCTTATCTGCAGGAGAGCCTGCTGACCATCGATCTCGAAGCGCTGCGGGCCGATCTGATCGCTATGCCCTGGGTCGCCAGTGCCGCGGTCACGCGGGTCTGGCCGGACCAGTTGGTGATCACCCTGGACGAACACCTGCCGGTGGCGCGCTGGGGCGATTCGGCATTGCTGAACAACGCTGGCCGGGCCTTTGTACCAGAGCACATCGACAGTTTTGAAGGCCTGCCCCTGTTGAACGGGCCGGAACGGGCCAAGCGCCGGGTGATGCAGACCTACCAGCAGTTCAATCGCCTGCTGCGGCCCTATGGGCACCGCGTGGCGCAACTGGAACTGCGGGACCGCGGCAGCTGGTTCCTGACCACCCGTGAGGGTATCGAAATCCTGCTGGGGCAGGGTGATGTGGTGGAAAAAATGCAGCGCTTTCTGACCATCGACAAGCTGATGCTGTCGGAACGTCGCGAACTCATTGCGCGGGTCGACCTGCGCTACAGCAATGGCATGGCGGTGGCATGGCGCGAGCCTGCAACGGTTCAAACGGGGAGTAACGAGTAATCATGGCAAGCAAGCAGGGTAGCAGGATGATCGTCGGACTGGATATCGGCACCTCCAAGGTGGTCGCTCTGGTCGGCGAGATCGGTGCGGACGGTGAGCTGGAAATCGTCGGCATCGGCTCGCATCCGTCCCGCGGCATGAAGAAGGGCGTGGTGGTGAATATCGAATCCACTGTCCAATCCATTCAGCGCGCCATCGAAGAGGCCGAGCTGATGGCTGGCTGCCAGATTCACTCGGTGTTCGCCGGCATCGCCGGCAACCACATCCGCAGCATGAACTCCCACGGCATCGTCGCCATTCGCGAAGGCGAAGTGGTGCAGGCGGATATCGAACGGGTGCTGGACGCAGCCCAGGCGGTGGCCATTCCCGCAGACCAGAAGGTGCTGCACATCCTGCCGCAGGAATACGTGATCGATAACCAGGAAGGCGTGCGCGAGCCCCGCGGCATGTCCGGTGTGCGCCTGGAAGCTAAGGTGCATCTGGTCACCTGCGCCATGAATGCAGTGCAGAACATCGAGAAGTGCATCCGCCGCTGCGGTCTCGAAGTCGAGGACGTGATCCTCGAACAACTGGCCTCCAGCTACTCGGTGCTGACCGAGGATGAGAAGGAGCTGGGCGTGTGCATGGTCGATGTCGGCGGCGGCACCACCGATATCGCCATCTTCACCGAGGGTGCGATCCGGCATACCGCGGTGATCCCGATTGCCGGCGACCAGGTGACCAACGATATCGCCATGGCCCTGCGCACGCCGACCCAGCACGCCGAAGAGATCAAGATCCGCTACGCCTGCGCGCTGGCCAAGCTGGCCGGCCCGGAGGAGACCATCAAGGTCCCGAGCGTGGGCGAGCGCCCGCCGCGCGACCTGTCACGCCAGGCCCTGGCGGAAGTGGTCGAGCCGCGGTACGACGAACTGTTCACCCTGATCCAGGCCGAGCTGCGCCGGTCCGGGTACGAAGACATGATTCCGGCCGGCATCGTACTGACCGGCGGCACCGCCAAGATGGAAGGTGCCGTCGAGCTGGCCGAAGAGATATTCCATATGCCGGTGCGCCTGGGCGTACCGCAGGAATTCAAGGGACTGTCCGATGTGGTGCGCAACCCCATCTACTCCACGGGAGTGGGGCTGTTGCACTACGGCATGAAGCACCATGCCGATGGCAATCACAGTAGTTCGGAGCAGAGCAGGGAATCGCCGCTGATAAAGGTGAAGCGGTGGTTCAAGGGGAATTTTTAACAGACCCGCATGAGCGGGCAGCCGGGTAACCCGGACAGCGGTAAACCAACGAAACGAAACCAGATGAAACAAGACGAGTGTCAAACTCGAGGAGATGGGACCATGTTTGAATTGATTGATAACCTCCCGCAGAACGCAGTGATCAAGGTCGTCGGTGTCGGCGGTGGCGGTGGTAACGCCCTGCAGCACATGGTGGTCAACAACGTGGAAGGTGTGGATTTCATCTGCGCCAACACCGATGCCCAGGCACTGAAGAACATGACCGCACGCACCGTGCTGCAACTCGGTTCGGCCGTGACCAAGGGTCTGGGTGCCGGCGCCAATCCGCTGGTCGGCCGCGAAGCCGCCATTGAAGATCGCGAGCGCATCGCCGAAGTCCTGCAAGGCGCGGACATGGTATTCATCACCGCTGGCATGGGCGGCGGTACCGGTACCGGTGCAGCACCCATCGTTGCCGAAGTGGCGCGTGAAATGGGCATCCTGACCGTGGCGGTGGTAACCAAGCCATTCCCCTTCGAAGGCCGCAAGCGTCTGCAGATCGCGGAAGAAGGCATCCGGGAGCTGGGTCAGCATGTCGACTCGCTGATCACCATTCCCAACGAGAAGCTGCTCACCGTGCTGGGCAAGGACGCGAGCCTGCTGTCCGCTTTCAGCAAGGCCAACGACGTACTGCTGGGCGCGGTACAGGGCATTGCCGACCTGATCATCCGTCCCGGCATGATCAACGTCGACTTCGCCGACGTGAAGACCGTCATGAGCGAAATGGGTATGGCGATGATGGGTACCGGTCACGCCAGTGGCGCCAACCGCGCCCGTGAAGCCGCCGAGGCCGCGATCCGCAGCCCGCTGCTAGAAGACGTCAACCTGATGGGTGCCCGCGGTATTCTGGTCAACATCACCGCTGGTCCGGATCTGTCCCTGGGTGAATTCTCTGAAGTGGGTAACACCGTGGAAGAATTCGCCTCGGAAACCGCCACCGTGGTAGTCGGTACCGTGATCGATCCCGAACTGCGTGATGAGCTGCGCGTTACTGTGGTCGCTACCGGTCTGGGTGCGCGTATGGAAAAGCCGGTCAAGGTCGTGGATAACACCCCGGCCCAGGCCACTGCCCGTCAATCGGATGCGGCTGCGCCGAACTACCGCGACCTGGATCGCCCGACCGTCATGCGCAATTCCAACGCCGGCGGTGCCGCCGCGGCGCGCCTGACGCAACCGGCAGAAGACCTGGATTATCTGGATATCCCGGCCTTCCTGCGACGTCAGGCAGATTGATTTGATCAATCGATGGAATAGGGCTGATTAGTGTTCAACGAAGGCAGATTTTGCTATGATGTGCGCCACTTGTTGAAAATTATTCGCAACTAGAGCGGAAGCCAGTTCAAGCATGATCAGACAACGCACACTGAAGAACATCATCCGGGCCACCGGTGTTGGCCTGCATTCGGGTGAGAAGGTTTACCTCACGCTGAAACCGGCGCCGGTGGATACCGGCATCGTGTTCCTCCGGACCGATCTCGACCCTGTGGTCGAGATCCCGGCGCGTGCGGTATTCGTGGGCGAAACCACCATGTCCACCACCCTGGTCAAGGATGGAGTCAAGGTGGATACTGTCGAGCATCTGTTGTCCGCCATGGCCGGTCTGGGTATCGACAACGCCGTGGTGGAGCTCAGCGCCCCCGAGGTGCCGATCATGGATGGCAGCGCCGGCCCCTTCGTATTCCTGATCCAGTCAGCGGGCATCGAAGAACAGGATGCCCCGAAACAGTTCATTCGCATCAAGCGTGAAATCACGGTCGAGGAAGATGGCAAGACGGCTACCTTCGTTCCCTTCGAGGGATTCAAGGTGTCGTTCGGTATCGACTTCGATCATCCGGTCTTCCGTGGCCGGAGCCAGTTTGCCAGCGTGGATTTCTCCAGCACGTCCTTCGTCAAGGAAGTCAGTCGCGCCCGGACCTTCGGGTTCATGCGGGATATCGAGTACCTGCGTTCGCAGAACCTGGCGCTGGGCGGCAGCGTGGATAACGCCATCGTGGTGGATGAGTATCGCGTACTCAACGAAGACGGCCTGCGGTACGAGGACGAATTCGTCAAGCACAAGATTCTCGATGCGATCGGTGATCTCTATCTGCTGGGCAAGAGCCTGGTGGGCGAATTCCGCGGCTTCAAGTCCGGACATGCGCTCAACAACAAGCTGTTGCGCGCGTTGCTGGCCAATGCCGATGCCTGGGAAATCGTTACCTTTGAAGATGCCGGTACGGCACCCATCTCCTTCATGCGTCCGGCCGCTGCGGTCTGATATTTTCTCGTTTCGTTTGACGGCCACCTCGGTGGCCGTTTTTTTATTCGCCTGATTCACCACGGTGGTGACGGGCCAGTCGTTCCAATGCCGAGCGCAGATCCGGGTCGCTGATATGCCCGGCGGTCTCGCTTAAACTCTCCGCTGCCACTGCCGATCGTCTCATTTTGCGAACTGGTGGTGCTTTTTTGACCAATGGCGGTTGTACCTTGCAGTGGATTTTCGTTAAGGTTGCGAATTCCGCGTAGGCCTGCAGTTGTCGGATGAGGCGTCGTTGCTGATATCGGATCCGGGTTGCCCACTGACTGTCGGCCACCAGCAACCGAAGGACGCCATCACGATAGGAGGCTGCGCGGCAATGCTCTCTGGCAGCGGGTTCGAGTACGGATTCGAGCAGTCTCTGCAATCGCTCGACAGCCCGCGCCTGATTGAAAAGGCCCTTCAGGGTGGAGTGGGTTCTTAGCAGGTCGCCCGGGCGACGGGCATCCAGAGGATGAAAAGACATACAGTCGTCCGGAGTGGCTGAAACAGCGGTCATCGTAACAGAACCGCAGGAAGGTTTTGGGGATCTAGCACATTGAACATCATCATTCTTACTGGGCGCCAGGGCGCCACCAAGGCACTGACGCTTGGTTCACCCTGGGTCATTGCCGGAATAATGGCAGTGATCGCCATGCCCATCGCCGCCGCAGTGGTCACCTGGCAATTGAGCGGGGCTGGCAAGACCGTCGAGCCCGTCAATGCAGCACTGGATTACGAACAGATCTGGGAACAGTCCCTCGAAGGATACGAACTCGAGAGTGACTATATAAAGGAAGAGTCCCAGGTCCAGCTGGAGCATATGACCCAGCAATTGAGTCGCCTGCAGACCCGGTTATCCCGGCTTGACGCCCTGGGTGAGCGGCTCACCGAGCTGGCCGATCTGTCCGATGGCGAATTCAACTTCAATACCGATCCTGGTATGGGTGGTCCGGAGTTGCCGAGCCACAGCGAGTCCTATGAGGGTGCTGACATCCAGACGGTGCTTGACCGCCTGTCCGCCCGTATCGATGACCGCACCCAGCAGTTGCGGCTGCTGGAGGAGTTGATGCTCAACCGGCACAACGACGCCAATGCCATGCTGGACTTCATTCCGGTGCACGCCGGTTACATCTCTTCCGGCTTCGGCCGACGCACCGACCCCATCACCCGTCGCTCGGCCATGCATTCAGGTCTGGATTTCGCTGCTCCCCGCGGCACGGCGATCCATGCTCTGGGCGCGGGTGTGGTGACGTTCTCCGGTCGCCGTGGCGCCTATGGCAATATGATCGAGATCAGCCATGCCGGTGGCTACAAGACCCGCTATGCCCATGCGCAGGAGTTGCAGGTAAAGAAAGGCGAGTTGGTGAAGAAGGGCCAGCAGGTTGCCACGGTCGGCTCCACGGGGCGTTCAACCGGGCCGCATCTGCATCTTGAGGTCTACCACAACGGCATGGCCATCAACCCAGCACGCTTTCTCGCCCTGAAATAACCACCTGCCTTCTCCGCCCCGTACCCGGCTTGAACCGGGGCGGGGATCTTTCCTTTTCCGGCTCCGCCATCCGCTCTGCAGCAACGGCGGTTTATTGTGCCGCGACTTTCAGAGTAGAATGGTTTTTTCGGTGAATGGCCTGCGCACGGGCCAGCCTTGCCATCATCAAATGGATATCGAAGTCGATTATGTTTGCGCCTTTATTGAAGAAGATGTTTGGAAGCAAGAACGAGCGTGAATTGAAGCGCATGAACAAGATCGTTCAAGCCATCAATGCTCTCGAAGAAGGCCTCAACGGTCTGAGCGATGACGAACTCAAAGCCCGGACCGTTGAATACAAGGAACGGGTAAGTAAAGGCGAAAGTCTCGATTCCATCCTCCCCGAAGCTTTTGCCCTGGTGCGCGAAGCGAGCAAACGGGTAATGGGCATGCGGCATTTCGATGTGCAGCTGATCGGTGGCCTGGTCCTGCATGAAGGCAAGATCGCCGAGATGAAGACCGGTGAGGGCAAAACGCTGGTTTCCACCCTGCCAGCTTATCTGAATGCGCTGTCCGGCAAGGGCGTGCATGTGGTCACGGTGAACGACTACCTGGCTCGCCGCGACGCCAACCTGATGCGTCCGCTGCATGAATTCCTCGGCCTCAGTGTGGGTGTGGTCGTGCCCTTCCAGGATCCGGAAGAGAAGCGTGCCGCCTACCGCTGCGACATCACCTACGGTACCAATAACGAATTCGGTTTCGACTACCTGCGCGATAACATGGCGTTCCGCCTGGAAGACAAGTTCCAGCGCGAGCTGAACTTCGCCATCGTCGACGAGGTGGACTCCATCCTGATTGACGAAGCGCGGACCCCGCTGATCATTTCCGGTCCGGCGCAGGACAGCTCCAAGCTCTATACCGCCGTCAACAAACTGATCCCGCTGCTCAAGCGCGGCGTCAAGGCCGAAGAGGGCGAGGAGGGCGTCGACGGACACTACTTCATCGACGAGAAGACCCGCCAGGTCGAACTCAACGAAGATGGCCACCAGTATGTTGAAGAGCTGCTGGCCCGCGAAGGCCTGCTGGCCGAGGGTGATAGCCTGTATCAGGCGCAGAACCTGAACCTGTTGCACCACGTGCATTCCGGGCTGCGGGCGCACACGCTGTTCCATCGGGATGTCGAGTACATCGTGAAGGATGGCCAGGTATTGCTGGTCGACGAACACACCGGTCGTACCATGCCCGGTCGCCGCCTGTCCGAAGGGCTGCACCAGGCCATCGAGGCCAAGGAAGGACTGAACATCCAGGCTGAGAGCCAGACCCTGGCCTCGACCACCTTCCAGAACTACTTCCGCCTCTACAACAAGCTGGCCGGCATGACCGGTACCGCTGACACCGAAGCCTTCGAATTCCGCCAGATCTACAATCTGGACGTGGTGGTGATTCCCACCAACAAGCCGATGATCCGCAAGGATTACAACGACCTGGTGTATCTGACCATCGGCGAGAAGTTCGCCGCCATCGCCGCCGATATCAAGGGCTGCATGGAAAGCGGTCGACCGGTACTGGTCGGTACCGCCTCGATCGAATCCTCAGAGGTGGTGTCCCAGCTGCTGAACAAGGAAGGCATCGCGCACCAGGTACTGAACGCCAAGTACCACGAGAAGGAAGCCGAGATCATCGCCCAGGCCGGTCGCCCGGGCGCGGTGACCATCGCCACCAATATGGCCGGTCGCGGTACCGACATCATCCTCGGTGGCAGCTGGGAAGCGGAAATTGCCGGCCTGGAAGACCCCACGCCTGAGCAGATCGATCAGATCAAGGCCGAATGGCAGGAGCGGCACCAGCAGGTGCTGGATGCTGGCGGCCTGCATATCATCGCCTGTGAGCGCCACGAATCGCGGCGTATCGACAACCAGCTGCGCGGTCGTTCCGGCCGTCAGGGCGACCCGGGCTCCAGTCGGTTCTACCTGTCGCTGGAAGACAACCTCATGCGTATCTTCGCCTCTGATCGGGTGAAGAATTTCATGAAGGCGCTCGGCATGGAGAAGGGTGAGGCCATCGAACATCGCATGGTCACCAATGCCATCGAAAAGGCCCAGCGCAAGGTCGAGGGCCGCAACTTCGACATCCGCAAGCAACTGCTGGAATACGATGACGTAGCCAACGAGCAGCGCAAGGTGATCTACACCCAGCGTAACGAGATTCTCGCCGCCGCGACCGTGGAAGACACCATCAAGGCCATCCGCGAGGATGTGGTGAACGGCATCGTCAGCCAGTACATGCCGCCGCAGAGCGTGCCCGAGCAGTGGGATATCCCCGGACTGGAGCAGCACCTGCGTGCCGAGCTGGCGCTGGACCTGCCGATCCAGCAGTGGCTGGATGAGGACGATACCCTGCACGAAGAGGGTGTTCGCCAGCGCGTGCAGGACGAACTGGTCAAGGCCTACGCCGAGAAGGAAGAGCTGACCGGGCCGGAAGCGCTGCGTTCATTCGAGAAGCAGATGCTGCTGCGCGTACTGGATGACCTGTGGAAGGAGCATCTGGCGACCATGGACCATCTGCGCCAGGGCATTCACCTGCGCGGTTACGCCCAGAAGAACCCGAAACAGGAATACAAGCGCGAGGCATTCAACCTGTTCGAGGAAATGCTCGACTCGATCAAGAACGACACCATTCGCGTGCTCAGCCACGTGCAGGTGCGGCGCGAAGATCCGGCAGAGGAAGAAGCTCGGTTGCGTCGCCAGGCCGAAGAGCTGGCCAAGCGCATGCAGTTCAAGCATGAAGAACTGCCGGGGGTCGGCGAAGAAGAGCAGGCCGAGCAGGAGACTGGCGAGCCAGATGCAGTGAGCCCCGCTACGCCGATCACCCGCGACGGTCCCAAGATCGGCCGCAATGATCCCTGTCCCTGTGGCTCGGGCAAGAAGTACAAGCAGTGTCACGGCAAGATCGGCTGAGCATGAGATCGCTTTAGTCTCGGCGTACGACTGTACCTCGTCATCTTCACCTCACCTGTCATCCTTCGCGAAGGCGAAGGATCCACCGGCCACTCGGAGTTAACCGGAACGATGGATCCTCGGCCTGCGCCGAGGATGGCGGGATGGAGAGCAAGGGGATGACGCTATAAGTGTCAAAATCATTCAATTTCTATCCATTCTATTTCTGGAGTTCTGTTCATGCCCGTCGGACTCGGTCCCCTTTCCACGCTGCACCCGGTTCCCGGCTTTCGCCTCGGTATCACCTCTGCCGGCATCAAGAAGCCCGGGCGCCGAGATGTGGTGGTCATGGAAACGGCACCGGGCGCTGCGATCGCCGGCGTGTTCACCACCAACGCTTTCTGCGCCGCGCCAGTGACGCTGTGCAAGCAGCATCTGCAGCAGGCGCCGCGCTACCTGCTGGTCAATACCGGCAATGCCAACGCCGGCACCGGCAAGCCGGGCATGGCCGCAGCGCTGGAAACCTGCGCTGCCCTGGCCGAGCTGACCGCCGTCCAGCCTGCCCAGATTCTGCCCTTCAGTACCGGCGTGATCGGTGAGCTGCTGCCGGTGGAAAAGATCATCGCGGTGCTGCCCCAGGCGTTGGCGAATCTGGACGAGGATAACTGGGCCACGGCCGCTGAAGGCATCATGACCACCGATACCCTGCCCAAGGGTGCCAGCCGACAGATCACGCTGGCCGGCCAGACGGTAACCATTACCGGCATCTCCAAGGGCGCCGGCATGATTCGCCCGAACATGGCGACCATGCTCGGCTACGTGGCGACCGATGCCAAGGTGGCGCAGCCGGTATTGCAGCAGATGCTGCGCCAGGCGGCTGATCTGTCCTTCAACCGCATCACCATCGATGGCGATACCAGCACCAATGATTCCTGCATGCTGATCGCCACCGGTCAGGCGGCGATGGCTGAGATCACCGATGTGGCGAGCGCCGAATACACTCAACTGGCCGAGGCGGTGAATACGGTCATGCTGGAGCTGGCGCAGGCGATCGTGCGCGACGGCGAAGGCGCCACCAAGTTCGTCACCGTGCAGGTCAACGGCGGCGGCAACCGCAACGAGTGTCTGGACGTGGCTTATGCCGTGGCCCATTCGCCGCTGATCAAGACGGCGTTGTTCGCGTCGGACCCGAACTGGGGGCGGATTCTGGCGGCGGTGGGTTATGCCGGTGTGCCGGATCTGGATGTGGAGCGCATCGACGTCCATCTCAATGAAGTCTGCATTGCCCGCAATGGTGGCCGGGCTGCGGAGTACACCGAAGCGCAGGGCGCCGAGGTCATGGCCCAGGCCGAGATCACGATCCGCATCGAGCTGGGCCGTGGTGAGTTCAGCGAGACCATCTGGACCACCGACCTGTCCCACGAATACGTGCGCATCAACGCCGAATACCGTACCTGAGATGATGCCGGTGCGCCCATCGGGCACACCGGCTCGGCTTCAACCGCCGGGTCTGCCCTGATCCGGTTGACCGTAGTCGCAGACGCCCTGGGGGAAGATGGCATTGAGTTCAGCCACCTGCTCGGTGGTGGGATTCCAGCTGCCGTAGGTGCCGTCAGTGAGCGCCGTGCTGACCGGTTTCAGTGTGCACTTGAAGATGCTTCCCTCAATCGGCCCACCCGCTATCATCCGTGACGTGGTGTGGGTCGGGAACTGGGTAGTGCAGGCACCGGCAGGGCTGCTATCCAGTATGCCGTCCCATACGTTCTCGCCTTCCGCAATCAGATCACCATTGGTCTCGAAGCAACTGTCGACCGCGGCGTCGGGCTTGTTGCCGGCGATGCCATCCTCCGGATTGGCGCGGATATTCATCAGCCATTCGTGCAGTACTTCCAGAGCCATCCAGGTCTGGTCGAACTCTTCCCGCGGGCGCGGCTCATCGGGATCGGTCAGATCGGTCGGCCGCGTGTCGGTGAACCAGATGACCTGGTTGTCCGAGTCACCCATGCGGTTGCGGATACGCTGGCGGGCGGAGAAGGACTGATGGCTGTTGTGCATGTCCAGCACTTCTTCCAGGTAATGTCGCCAGTCGATAACCGGCATGTTCAATTGCCCATCGAAGACCATGCCGGATTCATAGGCCGCATTGATGGCCAGCAGATCGCCCTCGGTGCGTGGTGCAGGGCTGATGCCGTCGGGGCTCAGGCGCATGTTGCGGCTGCTCCAGGGATCGAA